>JBMTTG010000160.1:0-6868 GCA_049449095.1 Phycisphaerales bacterium
TGCTCGCCTCGGTCGAGAGCGACCAGTCGAGCTGAACCGTGCCGCCACTGCGAAGCGGCACCTCGAACCCCGGAGCCACGCTGAGGGAATCGCCCTCGACCTCGATGTAATCGACGCCGTAGTACTCCGGGTTGGTGACGACCGACTTCGTGATGCTCGCCGTGAACGTCGCCTCGAACTTGGCAGTCTCTCCCATGAACTGCTGCTCCGCGATCAGCGGCGAGACCAGCGACGACTGGATCGACAGATTGTTGTCGATCGTCGCCTTTCGGACGGTGACGAGATCGAGATCACGCGGCTCTCCGATCGACATCCGGGAGAGCAGGTCGGACACCGCCGCCATGGTTTCGGCATCGGAACTCGAGCCAGGGGTGGGTGCGACCTTGGCGATGCCCGCGGCACCGTCGAGCGGGGTGATGGTGCCGAGCGAACCTCGGTAGTCCGCAAAGCGCCTCCAGTCTTCGTCGGAGGAGCTCGCACACGCCGCGACCATCGCGCAGAGCAGCGGGTGGATCAGACGGTGAAGTCTCATGAGGTCTGCCCCGCCATCAGGTCGCCGAAGTGTCCGCCTTCCGCCACGAGTTCGTCGAAGGTTCCGGACTGGACCACCCGCCCGCGATCCAGCACATAGATGCGATCGGCGTTGCGGATGGTGCTGAGTCGATGGGCGATCACGATTCGGGTCGCTCCCAGTTGGTCGATGGAGCGGGTGATCTCGGCCTGCGAGGCGTTGTCGAGGGCGCTGGTGGCCTCGTCGAGGAAGAGGATCTCGGGCCGGCTCACCAGCGCGCGGGCGATCAGGAGCCGCTGGAGTTGACTCTGCGAGAGCGAGGTCGGACCGATCATGGTCAGCATGCCCATGGGCATCCGGTCGATCTCGTCGGCCATGCCCACGGTGCGGGCCGCCGCCCACGCGTCGTCGAGGGTGCGCCGCGAGCCCACCCCGAGAATGGTCGACTGCACGTTGCCCGACAGCGCCTCGCTGGACTGCATCACCACGCCCACCTGCGAACGGACAATGCTCGCATCGAGATTCTCGAGCGGCAGATCGTCGTAGAGCACCTGGCCCGAGACGGGCCGCTCGAGTCCGAGCAGGACGCTGAGCAGGGTCGACTTGCCGCAGCCGGTCCGACCGACCAATGCGATGAACTCGCCGGGCTTCGCCTCGATGTCCACGCCGTCGAGGATCCAAGGCAGTTCCGGGGCGTATCGGAACCGAAGTCCTCGCGTCGAGACGCCGCCCCGCAGCGTCGCGGCGTCGCCGCCCGAATCGTCGATCTCGGTCGACGCGGAGAGGATCGGACGGATCCGCGTCAACTGCGGGAAGATGCCCGCCACCGCCTTGATCGCCGGCGCGAGCCCGACGACCGCACCGAGGAAGGCGCTCAGCGCCGTCACGAAGGCGACGAATCCTCCCGCGTCCATCACGGTTCCCGACCCGGGATGACGGACGGCACCGGTGAACTCCACGAAGACCAGGGCCAGGGCGATGGTGGAGGTCGCGCCCACCACCAGCGACAGCCAGACCCCGAGCACGCCGGCGCGATAGCTGATGCCACCGACCTCGCCGAGACGAGCGAGGAAGCGGGCGAGGACCCGACTCCGCGATCCCTGGATCCTCACCTGGCGGATGCCCATCAGGAGATCGACGCCGAATCCGTCCAGCCCGCCCTTGGCGACCGACAGTCTGTAGTCGAGTCGGGACATTCCGATGGTCAGCCACGCCACCAGGACCAGTTCGACGGCGATGACGCCGATGGCGGTCAAGGCCATGCGGACGTCGTAGTAGAAGAGGATTCCGAGGTTCGACAGACTCGCCGCGAAGGAGATCACCACCGACAGGATCGACTGGGTGAGCGCCGATCGGATCTGCTCGACCGCCATCACGCGCTGGGTGAGATCGCCCGAGGAGGAGTCTCGGAAGTACGAGGCGGGAAGTTGCAGCACCCGATCGACCAGCGCCGCGATCACCTGGTAGCTGCTTCGCGTCTCGATGCGCAGGAAGGCGATTCCAGCCATCACGTGAACCAGGCCCTTCGACAGCGCGATCACCACGAGCATCGCGCCCACGAACAGCAACTGCACCTGCTCGAAGGAGGGGATCACCGTGCCGACGATCATGCCGGTCAGGATCGGCACCAGCGCGACCAGCCCCGACGTGGCCAGGGTGATTCCGACGACGACCGCCACGTCGCCGAAGCTGCCGACGCCGACGAGTCGCAGAAGGTCGAGGATGCGCACGGGTCCGTTCGGAAGCGGGCGGTAGAACATGACCGCATCGGGCGAGATCTCGGCGGCCATCGCCGCCCCGACCCGATCGATCCGGCGGACCGCTCCATCCCGGTGCTCGTAGGCGATGTAGCCCGATCCCTTCGGAAGCAGCGCGACGCTCGCGCCCCCGTCGGCGGTCCGGGCCAGCAGCGGCCCGGCCTGCTCTCGCCACCATCGTCCCTCCAGCTTCACCTCGCGGTACTGCAGGTGAAGCCGACGCGCCACCTGGGCGACCGGATCGACGTCGGGCTGGAGTTGGAGATCCGCGACGCGCTCGGTCGGCACGTCGAGGGCCTCGAGCACCCGCAACGCCGCCTGCACGTCGTCGGTCGTCTGGATGAAGCTCGTCGCGCGGGCGGTGGCGGATTCCGCGGGATCCGCCATGAATCGAATCGCCTCGTTCAACGACTCGTCGTCCAACTGCCGGAGGCGTTCGATTCGACTGCGAGACCTCTCCGCCGCCGATGCGACAACAGCCCGTATCGACGAGACCACGGCGTCGACCAAGGCGTCGCGCGCCGCCGTCCATGTGGGGGAGTCGCCGAGCGCGACGATCCACTCCCGCCGACGCTCGGAGTCCTCGAACACCGATCTCACGGCGCCCTCGAGATCGGACAAGGAGTCGATCTCCGCTCCCGGGGGCGGAGCAAGCGTCTGCACGCGGGCATCGTGGGAGACGCGAAGGTCGACGATCCATCCCTCCTCGTCCGGGGGGATCGCCAGCAGTCCTCCGGGCCCGGATTCGCACACCGCCTCGGGCGGGCCGAGTCGGCCGTCGGCGCGCACCGAGCGCACCACGAGCGAGATCGCCCCGTCGCAGACGCCGAGCAGGATCGGCCCACGGCGACCACCTTCGAGCGCCTCGGGCGCCTTCGCCTCGCCGGGAGCCTGGATCGCCGTCCAGACGGCGGCATGCCGAGAACCGCTCATCCGTCGCCCCCGAACTCGGAGGCGAACCACTCGTTTCGCGCCGCAAGGGTCGCAAGGTCTCCGCGGTCGACGATCCCGCCGTCGGCCACGACGGCGATCTCGTCCACGAGCCCGAGGGTGGAGCGTCGGCTCGTGATGAGAAGCACCGTGCAGCCCCGCAGGCGGATCCGATCGAGCAGTCTGGCCTCGGTGCGACCATCGAGGGCCGAGGTCGCCCCATCGAGAATCAGCACGCTGGGTCGGCGTGCAAGGCACCGCGCGATCTCCAGACGCTGGCGCTGACCTCCGCTGAGGTTGCGGCCGCCTTCGTCCAACGGCGCGTCGATGCCTCCCGGCCGATCGAGCAACTCGACGCAATCGGCATCCTCGAGGGCCGCCACGAGGTCCCCCTCGGAGATGGTGGGGTCCCACATGGAGACGTTGTCTCGGATCGAGCCCTCGAAGATCGCGACGCTGCCGGAGCTCCCGGCGACGGACGCCACCAGCCGGTCGCTTCCGATCGCCTTTCGCGGCCGGTCATCGAACGTGACCGATCCCGACCATGGCTCCTCGAGGCCGAGCACCAGGTCGGCGATCGTCGACTTGCCGCAACCCGACGGACCCACCAACGCGACGAGGCGACCCGGCTCGATCTTCATCGAGAGACCGTTCAGGAACGGCGGCTTGAGGCGATCGAATCCGAACGAGACCTCGTCGAGCCCGATCGATCCCGCGAGACGCGGCGATTCCTCGTCGGAAGCGCCGGCGCCCGTCTCGGAAGCCGCGGCCTCGCCCGGCCCATCGGGCTGCCGATAGTCGAGGACGTCGAGGACGCGATTCATCTGGGCCTGGGTCTCCTGCAGCGTGCGGGCGAGCATCACCATCTGGGTGATCGGGGCGAGGAGGAGGCCGGCGATGAGCTGCATCGAGACGAGCTCGCCGATGGTCAAGCGACCGTCCATCACCTCCCAGCCACCGAGGGTCAGCACCAGTCCGTAGACGATCACGCCCTGCAGGACGACCGGCGCGGAATCGAGCCACGCGTTCCATCGGGCCACATCCTGCTGGGCGTTCACACCCTTCGCCTGATAGCCCGCCCACTGGCCGAACGCCTCCGACTCGCGACTGGTCGCCTTGAGTTCGCGGATGGACCGAAGCATCGCCATGAGGACCCCGTACTGGCGACCGACCTCACGCTGCACCTTGGTCGATCGATCCACCAGCGTTCGATTCGTGGTGCGGACGCACAGCAGCAGCACGACCGCGCCACCGGCGGCGAGGCCGCCGATGCGGGGATCCATCAGCCCGAGCACCGCCGCGTAGACCATCGCGGTGCCGCCGCTCACCACCTGCTGGAGGATCTGATTGCCGAGGTTCGTCGCGATCACCTGGTTCGATGCCAGTCGCTGCACCAGATCGCCCGGCGAGCGCTGGAGATAGAACCGCATGGGCAGGTCCAGCAGATGCGTCGCCAGACGAGTGGCCTGCATCAGGAACATCCGCAGGACGAGGCGATTGAGCGCCATCCCCTGCACCAGCTGGATCCCGAGCTGCACCACCACCATGCCGAGCATCCCGACGACGATCCAGAACGACGACGGCGTGTCCTTCGCTTGGACCACGCGATCGATGAAGGCCCCGGTGAATCCCGGGATCACGATCCCCGGGATCGCCAGAATCATTCCGCAGAGCATCGCGAAGAGTGCCGCGACCCGGTTGCCGCGGAGCCAGGTCTTGACCCCGCGCAGAAGATTGGGCGGTGCACCACACGGCTCGAACTCGGGCCCCACGTCGAACTCGAGGGCGATGCCGGTGAACGACTTCGAGAACTCCTCCTCGTCGACGAGGCGCCGACCTCCCGCCGGATCGTTGAGCTGGTACCGATCGCCGCGCATCCCCTCGAACACCACGAAGTGGCCGAACCCCCAGAACAGGATCAAGGGGCGGGTGCTGTCGGTGCGGATCGCCTCGAGATCGAGTCGCTTTCCCTTCGCCACGAGGCCGTGGGCTCTGGCCACCTTCGCGAGCTGCCCCGCGTTCGATCCGTCGCGGGTCACCCCGCACTGCATGCGCAGATCCTCCAGCGCGATCCAGCGACCGTAGTAGGCGAGGATCATCGCGAGGCTGGCGGCGCCGCACTCCACCGCCTCCATCTGGAGAATGGTCGGCACTCGAGCGACGCGCTTGGCGGACCTGGTCCGTCCGCGCTTCACGAGGTGCTGTCCCCGACCACCGCAGGCGCCGGATCGAGCCCCAGCGCGTCCTTCAACCACGGAAGCACGAGATCGATGGGTCGATCCTCGCTCACGAGAACCCGAATGCCGCACAGAGCCGGGAACTCCAACGCCTTTGGAAATCCACCGGCACTCGTCCAGCGCAAGCCGGTGGCAGTCGAGTCGTCCGCCTCGAGTTTCAGGATCACCTCGAGCATCGGTCCGATCTGCTGCGACATCTCGCGCGCCAGTTCGACACTCCCGAGGTGAACCGCAGCCGCATTGCCCGAGACGTAGGTGGCCACGCTCTCGACCGTCCCGAGGATGTAGCCGTAGCGAGACGGATGGGCGAACGGCAGCGAGACCTGAACCTCCATGCCGGCGGTGATCAGCCGCCCCGTCGCATAGGGGACGTAGGCGGTCGCCATCAGATCGGGTTCCGAGCCGTCCCCGCCGGAGACGGGGCGGAGATCGACCACCGCGGTCCCGACCTCGACCGTGGAACCCAGATCAACCATGTGACCGAGGACCACCCCGTCGATCGGCGCTCGCACGACCGTTGCGGACTCGAGTCGCGTCCGCAACTGCAGCACGGTGTCGCGAGCGGAGGCCAGATCGCTGGCACGAGCCATCCTCTGCTGCTCGGTCTGCGTGACCAGCGAGTCGTACTCGGCGTTCGCCTGCGCCACCAGCGTGTCCTGCTCGCTGATCTCCTGCAGGATCGTGAAGTAGCTCTGTCGTGTGCTGACCAGCTGCGCGCGGGGCACCAGCTTCTGATCGACGAGCGCCTCGAGTTCCGCGATCTCGGCCTCGACCATGTCCGCCAACTGCTTCGTCTGACCGGTCGTCAACGTCGCCGCCGCGAGTTGGGCCTCCAGCGACGCCTTCCGACGGTCGAGGACCTGGTCTTCCGCCTTGGTCAGCTGTTCATCCTGCGTGCGGAGAAACTCCACCCGGCCCGTCGCCTCGCTCAACTGCTCCTCGAGATCGGCGTTGGACAGTCTGAGAATCACGTCTCCCGCCTTGAGATGCTGTCCCACCGGAACGACGACCTCGACCACCCCACCTGAAGCGGACGGGCTGCTGATGTCGATGGGCTGGGTCCCGGCCGGCGCGATCACGCCTTGACCCGTCACCACATTCGGGAGGCGGCCGAACCATCCCCAGGCGATGGCCACGGTCAACAACAGCATGCCGACAAGCACCGCAATCCATGCACTGCCCCGCACCACGACCAGCCGCTGGTCGAGCTGCTCCGTCGAGGACAGCTGGGACACCGCCTCGGCACGGGCGATCTTGCTGATGTTGCGCTGACTCATGCCGCGGTTTGTATCACAGACGAGTGGGCCACGATCAGGCCCGCCCGCGAACGGTTGGAGTCCGCCCCGACTCGCCCCTCGCTGGCCATCGACCCTCGCCGCTCCCGCAACAGTGACCTCTGGCCCCACCCAGCTAGCACGTCAGGAGTCAGCAGT
>JBMTTG010000161.1:0-6855 GCA_049449095.1 Phycisphaerales bacterium
CTTCTACGTGCCTGGTGCTCTGTTCGGTGCCACCCCGTCGGAAGCCTTCGAGGTTTCCGCGACGAGTGCCGCGACCTCCTCGGCGGTCGCGGGCTTGAGGAACGAGAGGTTGATCCAGGCCTCCGCGGTCTCCGGCATGCGGACCTTGTGGAATCCGCGGCCGTCGGACTCGATCGTCTCCACGAACTCGAGCGTCGCACCGGGTTCGAGCCTCGCGACTTCCTTCCAGCTGCGAGCCGGATCCTCGCGAGCGGCGAAGTTGGCGGCCTTGAGCGGCGTGCGAACGTCGACTCGAACGGTCTCGCCCTCGACGACCGTCGCATGATCCGCCACCACGAAGGCGTGCAGCGAATCGAAGGCTTCGCCGGTCGGGCGAACCTTCGCCCAGCCGAATCGATCCTCGACGACGAGCACCATGGTGTCGCGCGGCACGCGTCCGACGGGGTAGGCGACCGTGGCGCTCGCATCGGAGCGCACGAAGGCGTTGTCGGAGTCCACGCGATGCCACCGGCCTTCGGGCGAGGCGGACGATTGGGCGGAGGCGAACTCGGCGAGCGTCGACGTCATGGCGACGGCGAGGATCCCGGCAAACGTCGTCAGCGAGCGTGAAGTCGGCATGGTCGGATGCTACCGCCGCGATCGGCTCGCGTGGGGGGCGGGCAGCGCCGAATCGCCTCCATCCTTGGGGCTCGCGCGAAGGTGCGTGCTTCCGGCATGCGACGCGACCGCGACTACCATCCGTGCGTTCCATGCCGTCCCCCTCGTCGACTCGTCGCTCGCCGACCGCTTCGTGCGCCCGAATGCCGCTCTTTGCAGCGGCAGCGGTCGCAATGGCCCTCTCCGGCTGCAGCCGTCCCTTCCGAGACGCCGCCGACGATCCGCTCGCCAGAGTGGTGGCGGAGACCGCCACGAGGGAGGCGCTGCCCTCGCCGGACGATCCTCGCGAGATCGCGCTCGAACAGACCGAGACGCCGGTCGAACGGGCGCTCGCACCGAGGCGCACCGAACTCGATCTGCTCGGGCCGCAGGCGATCGACGCGGGCCCCGGGCTCGACGTGGGGCTCGATCTGCTCGGCAATCCCGCCCGAGAGGCGACGCTCGGGCTTCGCGAGGCGATCGTCGCGGCGGTCGAGAACAACCTCTCCGTGCAGATCGCGCGGATCGACCAGGCGGTCAGCCAGGCGGAGGTCGTCAAGGCCGAGGCGATCTTCGATGCGGTGGTCTTCGCGGGCACCGGCTTCGCCCGCACCGACCAGCCCGGTCAACAGGTCTTCGTCACCGAGCCCAACACCGGCGCGAAGGTCGAAGTCAATCCGGGCGGACAGGACCAGCGGATCTTCACGTACGAGGCGGGCCTCAGCCAGTTCCTGCCGTCGGGCGGCACGGTGAGCGTGACCGCCGGCGGAAGCCGCAACGAGAACCTGCTGACCGGCCTCACGCTCTCGCCGAATCCCGACTGGGACAGTTCCCTGACGCTCTCCATCGCGCAGCCCTTGCTGCGAGGGTTCGGCTCGGACGTGAACACCGCGAGGATCGCCCTGGCCCGCAACGAGGACCGCCGAAGCCTTCAGAACCTTCGCGAGCGCCTGCTCGCGATCGTCGCGGACACCGAGCGGGCGTACTGGAACCTCGTGCTCGCTCGGCAGGAGCTCGTCATCCGCCGGTGGCTCGTCGACGTCGGGGAGGACGTCCGCGACATCCTCGAGCGCCGCCAGCAGCTCGACGTGACGCTGGCGGACTTCGCCGATGCGGTCGCCACGGTCGAGAGCCGGAAGGCCGAGGTGATCCGATCGGAGCGACGCGTCGCGGTCGCGGTCGACGAGCTCAAGCGGATCATCAACGATCCTCGCTTTCCGCTCGGATCCGAGATCACCATCGTGCCGCGGGACTGGATGGTCTCGACCCCGCTGCAGTACAGCCTGCCCGAAGCCCTCGCGACCGCGGTGCGCGAATCGCCGGCGGTGCAGAAGTCGGTGCTCGCGATCGACGATGCGTCGATCCGCGAACTCGTCGCGGACAACGGTCGGCTTCCGCAACTCGATCTCGCGGCCGAGATGGCCTACTTCGGTCAGAGCGGCGACTTCGGCCCGGCCTGGAGCGAGGTGGGGGACGCGAACTTCATCGACTACGTCGTCGGGCTTCAGTTCAGCCAGCCGATCGGCAACCGCGCCGCGGAGGCCGAGTACCGCCAGGCGAGGCTGCGGCGATCCTCCGCGGTGCTCCGGTATCGCGAGGCGGTGCAGAACACCGTGTTCGCGGTGCGCGTCGCGCTGCGGGACATCGTGGCGGGCTGGCGGCTGATCGCCCAGGCCCGATCCTTCCGCATCGCGCAGGCGGAGAACCTCCGGGCGCTCGCCGTGCTCGAGCGGACCCGCGCGAGCCTGACTCCGGAGTTCCTCAACCTCAAGTTCCAGCGACAGAACGGGCTCGCCCTCGCGCAGTTCGAGGAGGTCGCGGCGCTGGTCAACTACAACATCGCGATCGCGGAGCTGCAGCGGGCGATGGGCACGGGCCTCGAGATGAACCGCATCGAGCTCTCGACGCCCGATGCCGTCGCGACGGCACGCTGAGGGTGGTTCAGCGCGACCTTCCATGACTCCTGCCTCGACCAAGGTCGTTCCCGCGGACTCGCAGTCGGTGGGCCTCGCGGCGCAGTGGATGCGCCAGGGATTCCTCGCGTCGTTCCCGACCGAGACGGTCTACGGGCTCGGCGGCTCGACCTTCGACGAGCAGCCGCTCTCCCGCATCTACCGGCTGAAGGGGCGTCCCGGCGACAACCCGCTCATCGCGCACCTCCGCGGACTCGCCGATCTCGATCTCGTCGCGGATCCGACGCCCGCCCAACGAGCCATGCTCGAGCGGCTCGCGGCGATCTTCTGGCCGGGGCCGCTGACGATCGTGGTGCCGAAGCAGCCAGCGGTGCCGCTTGCGGCAAGCGGCGGGCGCGACACGATCGCGGTCCGGGTTCCCGCCCATCCGGTGGCGCTCGCCCTGCTCGAAGCCTTCGGCGGCCCCATCTCGGCACCGTCGGCCAATCGATCCGGTCACGTGTCGCCCACCTCGGCGGCGCATGTCCTCAGCGACTTCCCGGAGGAGCCGCAACTGCTCGTCGTGGATGGCGGGCCGAGCCGGGTCGGCGTCGAGAGCACCGTGCTCGACCTGACTTCGTCGCCGCCTCGGATCCTGCGCCCGGGATCGGTGACCGAGTCGCAGATCGCGGCGTTGATCGGGCCGGTCGAGTCCTCCCCGATCCGCGAGCAGTCGGCAAGCCCCGGCACCGCGGCACGCCACTACAGCCCGCGCACGCCGGCTCGGATGCTGCCCGCGTCGCGAATTCCTGCGGCGATCCGCGAGGAGCGTCCGCCCTGCGTGGTGCTCGCGATCACGCCGATCGACGTGCCGGCACCGCATGCCCGCCTCGCGATGCCGCCCGATGCGGAGAGCTACGCCTCGCGCCTCTACTCGGTGCTCCGCGAGGTCGACGACGCGGGCTTCGGCACGATCATCGTGGAGCGGCCGCTGGCGATCGACGGTCTCTGGGCCGCGATCCTCGATCGCCTCGAACGGGCGACCACCGCGTCCTGATCGAAGCCGCGCTCACCAGTTCCGCATCGGGATCTTCACGCCGGTGCGGTCGGCGCACTCCCGCGCGATCTCGTAGCCGGCGTCGGCATGGCGCAGCACGCCCATCATCGGATCGTTGGTGAGCACGCGCTCGAGCCTCGCCGCCGCCTCGTCGGTGCCGTCGGCCACGATCACCTGGCCGGCGTGCTGGCTGAAGCCGATGCCCACGCCGCCGCCGTGGTGGAAGCTCGTCCAACTCGCGCCGCTGGCGATGTTGGTGGCGAAGTTCAGGATCGCCCAGTCGCTCACCGCATCGGTGCCGTCGAGCATGGCCTCGGTCTCGCGGTTCGGCGACGCGACCGAACCGCAGTCGAGGTGATCGCGCCCGATCACGATCGGGGCGGAGACCTTGCCGGTGCGAACCAGTTCGTTGAAGAGCAGTCCGGCGCGATGCCGCTCGCCGTAGCCGAGCCAGCAGATCCTCGCGGGCAGACCCTGGAAGGCCACGCGCTGCTGCGCCATGCGGATCCAGCGGTGCAGGCTCGCGTCGTGCGGGAAGAGTTCGAGCAGGGCTTCGTCGGTGGTGCGGATGTCGGCCGGGTCGCCCGAGAGCACCGCCCAGCGGAACGGCCCGCGCCCCACGCAGACCTGCGGTCGGATGTAGGCGGGTACGAAGCCCGGGAAGTCGAAGGCCCGCTTGAAGCCCGCGTCGAGGGCCCGCTGACGAAGGTTGTTGCCGTAGTCGAAGACCTTCGAGCCCGCGTCGAGGAAGGCGACCATGAGCCGCACGTGTTCGGCCATGCTCTTCATGCTGAGCGCCGTGTACTTCTCGGGGTCCTCGTCGCGCAGACGATCCGCCTCCTCTCGCGAGATCCCCTCGGGGTAGTAGCCCGCGAGCGGATCGTGCGCCGAGGTCTGGTCGGTCAGGGTCTCCGGCACGATGCCTCGCTCCTCGAGCCGACGCAGCAGGTCGATCGCGTTGCCGAGCCATCCGATCGAGATCGCCTCGCGGTTGGACTTCGCCTCGAGCGCGCGGTCGATCGCCGCGTCGAGACCGTCGATCTCGAGATCGAGGTAGCGATCATGGATCCGCTTCGAGAGGCGTTCGCGGCACATCTCCGCCATCAGGCAGACGCCTTCGTTCATGGTGATCGCCAGCGGCTGCGCCCCACCCATGCCGCCGCATCCGGCGGTGACGTTGAGCGTGCCTGCGAGGGTGCCGCCGAAGTGCTGCCGCGCGCACTCGGCGAAGGTCTCGTAGGTGCCTTGGAGAATGCCCTGCGTGCCGATGTAGATCCAGCTGCCGGCGGTCATCTGCCCGAACATCATGAGCCCGCGCGCGGCGAGATCGTCGAAGTGCTCCTGCGTGGCCCAGTGCGGCACGAGGTTCGAGTTCGCGATCATCACGCGGGGCGCGTCGGCATGGGTGCGGATCACGCCCACCGGCTTGCCCGACTGCACGAGCAGCGTCTCGTCGGCCGCGAGTTCCTGCAGGCTCTTCACGATCGCGTCGAAGGCCTCCCACGAGCGGGCCGCCTGTCCGCGGCCGCCGTAGACGACCAGATCCTCCGGACGCTCCGCGACCTCCGGGTCGAGGTTGTTCATGAGCATCCGCATCGCGGCCTCGGCGGCCCAGGTGCGGCAGGTCTTCTCCGGTCCTCGAGGCGCCCGAACGGTGCGCGCAGGGGAAGTCGTGGTGGTCATGCGGCGAGTATAGAAGTCGCCTCGCACTCGCCTCGGGGATCTCGCTTCAGGACGAACATCGCCCGCCGGCGCGACGCGAGGTCGTCAGCCGGCGGGCGAGCGTGAGGAGAAGCCTGCGGAAGGCCGGTCGGTTCGTGGCCGTCAGGGATTGGTGACCATGAAGCAGCCGATCACGTTGGCCGCGGACGGGAGGCCCATCTGCGATCGACGGGCGATCACCTCGAAGGAGCCCGCGGTGTTCGTGCCGGTCGAGACCGCCTCGAAGCCGAGCAGGTCGCAGCGATTTCCGCTCGATCCGGCGACGGAGAAGTTGCCGGTGGTCGAGAGGAGGATTCGCCCGTCCGGCATCACCGCGGCGGCATCGACCTTCTCGGAACTGGCCGAGAGCGCCACATCGCTGCCGTCGAAGTACCAGGACCACGTGCCCGCGGTGCTCGAACCGAGGCTCGTCGGGTTGAAGACGAGCAGGTCGTGGGCCGCGAAGCTGCCGGCTCCCGGAACGTTGCCGCCGCTGTTGGTCGAGATGAGCATGCGGCCGTCGGGCAGCAGGCCGAGGGCGGAGGTGTCTTCACCGTTGGTCGTGAGACCGACGTCGCTCGCGTCGAAGTGGAAGAACCAGCTTCCCGCGGTCGAAGAGCCGCTCGCGGTCGGGCGGAACCGAAGGATGTCCGAGTCGTCGAAGCTCGTGCCCGACGGAGCACCGGCGAGTCCCGCGATCGAACTCGCGGCGGTGAATGAGAGCAGCAGATCGCCCTCCGCGGTTCGGGCCGCCGCGTCGATCGCGAGCGATCCGGCGCCGACGTTCGCGCCGCGGAAGACAAGCCGCCAGCCGCCGGTGGTGAGGTTGTAGGCGACGAGGTCGGAGGCGGCCACGGTGCCGACGCCCGGAAGGCTCGGGCTGCCCGACAAGGCCATCCAGATCTCGGTACCGGTGGTGGGAGCGCACTGTCCGCAGCTCATCCCCGCCAGTTCGGCACAGGTCTGGTCCCAGCCGAGATCGCAGCAGGTCGGGTCGGCGGCGCAGACGGTGGCGCAGCAATCGGCATCGCTGCATCCCGGGGTCAGGTTCGCTTCGCAGCAATCGCCGCTCGCCGGATCGCCGCAGGATGCGACTTCGAGCGAGATCGAGAGGGAGCCGCTTCCCGAGCCGGAGTAGCCGCCGAGACGGATGAGGTACTCGACGCCGGTCACCGCGGCGAAGGAGACGCTCGAGGTGTACCCGGCGCATCCGGAGGCATCGTCGTTGCACGCAACCAGCGTCGCGTTCCCGCATCCGCCGTCGTAGACCGCCAGACGCGTGTCGAAGCTCGCCGACCCGCAGGTCGAGATGGTGAGGGTGCCGGAGTCCGCGGCGACATGCTTGAACCAGAGGTCCTGCGCGATCGAGGTCCCGTAGCCGTCGTCGCACGCCGCGGGCAGGGCGGGGGCACTGTCGCTCGCGGACGTCGTGTCGAAGGGCGTCGAACCCTCGGCCACGGCGATGGCGCCCGCACACTCGTCGTTCACCGGACCGCCGCCACCACCACCACCGCCACCACCGCCGCCGCCGCCATCACCGCCGCCCGCCGCGAGCAGGGCGCTCTGCAG
>JBMTTG010000162.1:0-6815 GCA_049449095.1 Phycisphaerales bacterium
GGAGCGTCAGCCGGTCGATCTCCCGCGCCGCCTCGGAGGCGACCGCGTCGATGCGGTTACGGAAGAAGGAGAAGAGGATCACGCAGGGGATCGCGACGACGAGCCCCTGCAGCGTCGTGATGAGGGCGAGGCTGATGTTGCCGGCGAGCCGCTCGTAGTAGCCCGGATCGCTGACCGCGGAGGTGGCGACGGTGTCGAAGGCGCCGATCATGCCCTGCACCGTGCCGAGGAGTCCAAGCAGCGGCGCGACCGAACCGATCACGCCAAGCGCGTCGGTCGCGCGATAGAGCCGCGCCGTCTCCTCGCCGCCGGCTTCTTCGAGCGTGCTGCGAAGCTCGAGCGCCCCGAAGCCAGAGCGCAAGTAGCGGGTGAGCCCGGGACCGAGGATCCGGCAGAGGAAGCTGTCGTGCTCCGGGAGCAGGCAGTACTCGAGCGCCTCTTCGGGACGACCGCGGACGAGCATCTCCCGCAGCGCCTCGACCGAGGCGGGCGGCACGAGGACCTTCGCGCGGATCCGCACGAAGAGCGCGATCGCGAGCCCGGCGGCGGCCAGGCTCAGCAGCAGGATGATCACGCCGACCACGCCGCCGCCGGTGAGGAACTTGAAGGGCCCTCCCTCCGAGGCGGACGGCAGGAGTTCGATCGCGGGTTCGAAGGTGGCGTTGGCGGCGGCAAGGAGCGTCATGGGCGAGTCCCGGGGTCGCGCGGAGCAGGCGCGGCGGAGGTGGCGGTTTCGGAGGCGAGCACGGCGAGCCGATCGGCGAGATCATCCTCGCCGAGTCGATCGGCGGCGCGGACCGCGCGGCGAAGCGCGATCCTCGCCTCGGGCGAGTCGGGTTCCCCAGCGGCGACGGCGAGCCACTCGAGCAGCCCGCGACGCTGGACCGACGGTGCCGAATCGGCGAGCAGGCGTTCGCCGAGATGAGCCTGCCACCATCGCTCGATCGCCGCGGGGCTCGCCTCTTCGAGGAGGCGCTCGCGATCGGCAAGGAGGGTCGCGGGCGACGCGGCACGAACCTCCGCGAGACGCCCCAGCAGCGCGGCGAGCGACGAGCGATTCGCCGGAAGCGATGCCGCGAGGCGTTGTCCAAGCGCCGCCTCCGCGATGGCTGCCGCCTCGATCGCGACCGCCCGGTCCTCCGCCGCGAACTCGCCCAGCGACGCCAGCAGCGCGTCGGCCTCGTCCTTCTCGAGCAGTCCTTCAAGCGGCAGGATCGCGGCCCCCTCGGGCCAGTCGAGCGAGGCGATGCGTTCAGCCGGAGCGAGCGCGCCCGGCGGAAGCAGCACGTTCGCGCGATCGAGCTCCATCGCCCGCAGCGCCGCGAGGATCGCCGCCGCCGGGTCGCCCGCGCGCACGCGGGTCCGCAGCACGCCTTCGATCGCGATGCGTTCCCGCTGCGATCCCTCACCTTGGAAGATCGCGGCGAGTTCCTCGAAGAGCGGCGCCGCCAGCGCGAAGTCGCCGCGCTCGATCCGCGTGCGGGCTCGCCACAATCGCTCGCCGAGACGTTGGGCCTCGAGCGACTCCGCAGGCATCCCGTCGACGGTGCGGACCTCGTCCCAGCGAACAAGCGCGACTGGAGCGTTCGGCGAGCCACGTCGCACTTCGAGGCCATCGCGATCCCACCGAAGCACGTCGACCGTCTCCGCACGCTCCTGTCCGCGCCGCTCGAGCGTGACGGCGATCGGCGGTGCCGTCTGCGCGGCGGGCGCCGGGGGCGCGATCCAGAGCAGCAGCGCGACCACCGCGAGAAGCCAGCGCTTCATCGCCGTCCTCCCGTCGGCACGAAGCGGAAGATCCCGTCGGAGTCCCGCGCGATCTCCTCGAGCGCCGCACGCCCCGCCTCGGTGCCGAAGGCGACGGTGTTGATCACCGTGGGACGGATCCGATCGTTGAGTCGCCGCACGAGCGCCGGCGTGTCGGCGGGCACTTCGCCGTCGGTCAGGAAGAAGATCGCGTCGGGCCGGGGATCGAGCGAGAAGAGCCGCTCGAACGCGGGGCCTGGCCGTGTGCCGCCGCCGGTCGAGACGTCGCGATCGATCCACGCTTCGATGCGGGCGAGTTCGCCCGGCACCGCCCGCTGCCACGATCGCTGAAACGGCGGCACGATCACCTCGCCGGAGAAGAGCGTCACGTAGAACCACGCGTAGTCGGGCAGACCCGAAAGCGATCGCTTGAGTTCGCCCAGAGCGAGCCACAGGCGACCGCCGCTCTCCATGCTCGCCGAGACGTCGACGACGTAGCCGATGCGGCGTCCTCGCGCCGAGACTCCGAAGAAGGTGGTGCCGCCGGTGCCGGAGCTGTCGAGTGCCGGGCCGGAGAGGCCGGCCGAGGAGAGCGGCGCGATCTCGAGCGGTGCTTCGTTCGCGAGCGTGGTCGAAGGCAGCGGCTCGTCGAAGGCTTCGAGCGACGCCGGCAGCGCCGTGGAAGGCAGTTCGGCCGGGCTCGACGCCGACTCGACCGCCGGGGCCGGCGGTGCGGGGACGAAGAGTTCGACCGTCTCGACCACCGCGCCGTCCGAAGACTCCCCGCCGCTCCAAAGCCCTCGCAGCGAGAGGAGGAGCAGGAGGTTCACGGCGATCGAGCAGATCGCCGCGATCGCGAGGAGCGTCGCTCGGCGCCGCCGGCCGCGACGCTTCCGGTCGGCCCGGAGCTGCGGAGCCGCCTGCGAGAGGCGACGCAGCGCCTTCAAGAGGCGCAGGCGGACGGAGGGTGCGGTCGAATCCGAATCCATGGATCCCAGGGGGCCTTCTCGAGGAACCGACGCTTCGAACGCCGTTGATCCGCAGTTCGCAGAGGATCGAGGAGCGGCGGCGATCGGGCAAGGGGCTCGAGAGGAGGAGACGAGGAGAAGAGGAGAAAGGAGACGCACCTGGTCGCCCACCGTCGGCCTTCCGCATCAGGTGCAGCGCTTCGCCCTCCGGGTCCACTCCGTCCATCCTGTCCATTCCGTCCATGAGACCGCCACCGAGCGAAGCGAGCGCCAACCGCGTGACGTGGCCCGCACCCGCCAAGGCCCCGCGACTTGACCACCCCCCGCCCGCTGATTCCAATCGCGGTCGTTCGCTGCCCTCTTCGATCCAAGCCGGAGCCGCTCATGCCTGCCCCCGTCCGACGCGTGGTCCTCAAGGTGAGCGGTGAGAGCTTCGGACGCCCCGGTGAACTCGGAATCGACCCCCACGAACTCTCGGTGATGGCCCGCGAGATCGCCTCCGCGGCCGCGACCGGAGCCCAGATCGCGGTGGTCTGCGGCGGCGGCAACATCATCCGCGGCGCGGCGATGGCGAAGGCCGGCACCATCGACCAGTCGACCGCCGACTACATGGGCATGCTCGGCACGGTCATCAACGGCATGGCCCTCAAGGAGGCCCTGCGGGCCGAAGGCTGCGAGAGCCGGGTGATGTCCGCGATCGCCCTGACCGCGGTGGCCGAGCCCTTCATCCGGGCGCGGGCCCTGCGGCACCTCGAGAAGGGACGCGTGGTGATCCTCGTCGCCGGCACCGGCAACCCCTTCTTCACCACCGACACCTGCGCGAGCCTGCGGGCGATCGAACTCGGGGCCGCGGCCCTGCTCAAGGCCACCAAGGTCGACGGCGTCTACTCCGCGGATCCACGCAAGGACCCCTCCGCCACGCGATACGAGCACCTCTCCTTCCACGAGGCGCTCGAGCGGCAACTCGGGGTCATGGACCTCACCGCGATGACGATGTGCATGGAGCACGACCTGCCGATCCGGGTCTTCGACTTCCGCACCGCCGGCAACATCCGCCGCGCGGTGAGCGGCGAGTCGATCGGCACCCTCGTCCATTCCGGCACGCCCGCGGCGACCGCGGTACGCTCCTGATCCCGCGGCGAGCGGCTCCTCCGATCGCCTCGGCGACGAGGACCGCATGCCATGGATGAAGCCCCCGATCTCGACACCGTCGAACTCGAGTGCCTCGAGCGGATGGAGAAGTCGGTCGACTACCTGCAGCGCGAGCTTCGGGGTCTCCGCACCGGCCGCGCCACGACCGCCCTGCTCGAGTACGTCAAGGTCGACTACTACGGAAGCTCCACCGACCTGCGTGAACTCGCCGCGATCAGCGTTGCGGAAGCCACGCAGCTCGTCGTGAAGCCGTTCGATCCGGGATCCAAGCACGAGATCGTCAAGGCGATCGAGAAGGCCGGGCTCGGCCTCAATCCGCAGGTCGAGGGCAACGCGATCCGGATCAACGTGCCCTCCCCCTCGGCGGAGCGCCGCAAGCAGCTCGCGACCCAGGTCAAGAAGATGGCCGAGGAGGCCAAGGTCGCGATCCGCAACGAGCGACGCGACGCCAACAAGCACGTCGATCGCCTCGCGGCGGACAAGGCTGCCGGCGTCTCCGAGGACGACGCGAAGCGGGCCAAGACCCGCATCGACGACATGACCAAGTCCTCGACCGATCGCGTCGACGAACTCGCGACGAAGAAGATCGCCGAGATCGAAGAGGTCTGAACGCGATGGCGACCTCCCTCCGCGCCGTGGCCGCCTTCGCGCTTCTCGGGGCGCTCGCGGCGCCCGCGTTCGCCCAGGTCGCCGCGCCGCCGATCGAGATCGTGGTCGATCGCGACAACGTCGTGATCTCGACGAGCTGCCGGCTTCGCATCGCCAATCGCCCGATCGCCGACGCCGACGGCAACGGCGTGGTGCGGATCGTCGCCGACGGCGTCACCGTCGAGCTGGCCGGCACGCTGCGGGGTGCGCCCGTCGGCACCGACCCCGACACGCTCGCCGGCATCGGCATCGTCGTCGAGGCGAAGAACGTGGTGGTCGCCAACGGCGCCGTCGCGGGCTTCAAGGTCGGCGTGAAGCTCGACCAGGCCGACGGCTCGACCGTCGAGAACCTCGACCTCTCCGACAACTTCGCGCAGCGGCTTCGCTCGACCCCGCAGGCCGAGGACGCCTCCGACTGGCTCTGGCCGCATCGCAACGACGACGGCGAGTGGGCCGCGAACTACGGCGCGGGGCTGCTCGTCCGCGATTCGCGCGACGTCGTCATCCGCGGCAACAAGGCCCGCCGAACCCAGAACGGCATCCTGCTCGAGCGGGTCGAGGGCGCGAAGGTCTTCGACAACGACTGCTCGTTCCTCTCGGGCTGGGGCCTCGCGCTGTGGCGGTCGAGCCGCAACACGATCGTGCGGAACGCCTTCGACTTCTGCGTGCGCGGCTACTCGCACGGGGTCTACAACCGCGGCCAGGACTCCGCGGGCATCCTCCTCTTCGAGCAGTGCTCGGAGAACCTCATCGCCCTCAACTCCGCGACGCACGGAGGCGACGGGCTCTTCGGCTTCGCGGGACGCGAAGCGCTCGGCGAGTCGCCGGCGCCCGAGCCGGATGCGGCCTGGCATCGCCATCGCGGCAACACCGGCAACCGGATCGTCGCCAACGACTTCTCGTTCGCCGTCGCGCACGGCATCGAGATGACCTTCTCGCACGCCAACCTGATCCTCGGCAATCGCCTCGAAGGCTGCGGCATCTGCGGCGTCTGGGGCGGCTACTCCTCGGACACCCTCGTCGCGGGCAACGACTTTCGGGGCAACGGCGAATCCGGCTACGGCGCCGAGCGAGGCGGTGTGAACATCGAGCACGGACGCGGCAACCGGATCGTCTCGAACCGCTTCGAGGGCAACGCCTGCGGCGTGCGGCTCTGGTGGGACGAGGACGAGACGCTCGCGCGGCTTCCGTGGTCGATCGTGAACGGCGTCGCCTGCGAGGGCAACGTGATCGCGGGCAACCGCTTCCGGAAGGACGAGGTCGCGATCGAGCTGCTCGCGTGCGGCGAGACCGCGATCGAGGAAAACGAGTTCATCGAGGTGGGCGCCGAGATCGTCGCCGACGACACGAGCCTCGCGGCGATCGTTCGACGTGCGGCGATCGGCGACGTGCCCGACGCCGAAGCGCTCCTACGCGGTCTCCCGGGCACCTCCAATCCGATCGGCCGCCGCGCGGCGCTCGCGGGCCGCGACCGCATCGTGATCACCGAGTGGGCTCCCTACGCCTGGGATCGCCCGCTCCTGATTCCGGTCGCGAAGGGCGGCGCTCGCGATCGCTACCGGCTCCTCGCCGAAGGAGCCTCCGCGAAGATCCTCGGCGCGTCGGTCTTCGGGGCGGGCTCGCTTCGCACCCGCATCGATCCAGCCACCAACGAGATCGAGGTCTTCTGCGAGCGCCCGGGGATGGCCTGCCCGTATCGCCTCGAGGTGCTGCATGGGGAGGGCGGTCGGCGCGGCTCGCGGAGCAAGTCGATCGTCGAAGGCCTGATCGCGCCGGCATCATGGAAGGTCCGAGTGTTTCCGTACGCGAGCGATCCGATCGAGGCGCTCGACGCGTGGCGGGCCGAAGCGGCCGCGGAGTCCGAGGCGTTCGCCGCCGCGGGCGGCGTCGAAGGCGAAGTGCCGTCGATCGACTTCCCCTTCGCGATGGGAGGCCCCAACGACGTGGCCTCGCTCGGCGCCGTGCTCGGCGAGGCGACGCTTCCGCCGGATCGCTTCGGCCTGGTCGCGGAGACCTCGCTGCAGTTGCCGAAGGGCCGGTTCCGCTTCCGCGTGCTCTCCGACGATGGCGTGCGGCTCACCGTCGGCGACCGGGTGCTCGTCGAGCGATGGGATCGCCATGGTCCCACCACCGACTTGGCGGAGATCGAGTTCGCGGAGGCGACCGAGGTGCCGATCCGGGTCGAGCACTTCGAACTCGACGGCTATGCGGTGCTGAAGGTCGAGATCGAGGGGGCGGAAAGATAGGAGAGAGGAGAGAGGAGAGAGGAGACGGATGGACGCAAGCCGACGTCCGGGCGCC
>JBMTTG010000163.1:0-6763 GCA_049449095.1 Phycisphaerales bacterium
ACGTTGAACGGGAAGGTCACCGCGAGCGAGAGCCCGATGTAGATCGAGGGGTCGGCCTTGGGAATCGCGATCCGCGCCGCGGCAGGCACCGCGATGTAGCTCGCACTCGCCGCGAGCGTCGCGAGGAGCGTCGCATCGCCAAGCGAGAGTCCGGCGAGCCACGCGAGCAGCAGCGCGACCGCCGCCGAGACCGGCGGGAAGATCACCCCGAAGGCGACGAGGAACCAGCCTCGCGAGAGGAACCCGCGAAGGCGGCGTGCCGCAAGCAGCCCAAGGTCGAGCAGGAAGAAGACGAGCACGCCGTTGAAGAGATCCTTGCAGAGCGGCTTGAACGCCTCGAAGCCGCGCTCGCGGGTCACGAGCCCGATGACGAGGCTTCCAAGAAGCAGGAGCACCGGACCGTTGAGGAAGGCTTCGTGCAGCAGCTTGCCCCATCCGACCGAGCCTCGCGACTCGCTCGGCGCCGCGGCCTGCTCGGCGCGGCGGAGCAGGATCACGCCCGCCACGATCGCCGGCGACTCCATGAGCGCCATCACCGCGACCATGTGGCCGCCATAGGGAACGCCCGCCTCGTCGAGCACGCTCGCCGCGGTCAGGAAGGTGACCGCGCTCACCGAGCCGAAGGCCGCCGCCGCCGCGGCCGCATCGTCGATGCCGAGACGCTTCCGCAGGACCGCGAAGACGATCAACGGCACGATCGCCGCCATCGCCACGCCGATCACGATGGCGAACATCGCCTGCTGGTCGAGGCCGCTCTGGGCGATCTTCACGCCGCCGGTGAAGCCGATCGCCCACAGCAGGTAGAGCGACATCAGCTTCGTGACGGCCTTGGGAATCCGCAGGCCGGAGCGGACCAGGGCCGCCACCATGCCGAGCACGAAGAAGAGGACGGGTGGACTGATCGACATCCCTGAAGAGGGCTCCAGCGGCACGGGATCGGTGCGGATCGGGGCGAAGCGTCGGATCGCCCGGCGAGTCGGGCGGGGAAGGTAGCGAGTCACGGTCGAGACTGCCACCGGATGCCCGAATTCGACGCTCGCCGCGGGTTGATTCCGGACCGGGCAGGCGGTCTCATGGGAATCGTGACGTCTCCTGCCCTGCTCGCCGCGGCTGCACTCACCCTTGCGGGCGACGTCGACTACTCCCGAGACGTCCGGCCGATCCTCGCGGCGAGGTGCTTCGCCTGCCACGGACCAGACCCGTCGAGTCGAGAGGCGAACCTGAGGCTCGACCTTCGGGAAGGCGCGCTCGCCGACCTCGGCGATGGATTCCACGCGATCGTGCCCGGCGATCCCGACGGAAGCGAGGCGATCTTCCGGGTGGAGTCGGACGAGGCCGATCTTCGAATGCCTCCCAAGGGCGAGCCGCTCACGAAGGAGGAGGTCGCGATCCTGCGCCGATGGGTCGCGGAAGGCGCGCCGTACGCGAACCACTGGGCCTACGAGCCGATGCGGGATCCGGCGGCGCCGCAGTCGCCTTGGAAGGCGCCGACCGATGCCGAGCCTGGCGCGATCGACGCCTTCGTCGCCCGCGGCCTCGACCGTGCCGACCTGACCCCTTCGCCGGAGGCCGATCGCCGCACGCTGATTCGACGCGCGACCTTCGATCTGACCGGACTGCCGCCGACGGTCGAGGAGGTCGAGGCCTTTCTCGCCGATGGCTCGCCCGGCGCGTACGAGCGACTCGTCGATCGCCTGCTCGACTCGCCGGCGTACGGCGAACGCTGGGGCCGGCACTGGCTCGACATCGCCCGCTACGCGGACAGCAACGGCGTCGACGAGAACACCGCGTTCGGGAACGCCCATCGCTACCGCGACTGGGTGGTGGCGGCGTTCAACGCGAACATGCCCTTCGACCGCTTCGCGCGGCTGCAGCTCGCGGGCGATCTCTCGCCGGAGATGGACGATCCGTCGCAGGCGCCCGAGGCGTTGGCTGCCACCGGCTTCCTCGCGATCGGCCCCAAGGTCCTCGCCGAACCCGACAAGGAGAAGATGGTCTTCGATCTCGTCGACGAGCAGATCGACACCTTCGGCAAGGCCTTTCTCGCCCAGACCCTCTCCTGCGCCCGCTGTCACGACCACAAGTTCGACCCGATCTCGCAGGAGGCCTACTTCGCGCTGGTGGGCGTCTTCAAGAGCACGAAGACGATGTCCACGCTGCAGACGGTGGCGCGGGCCCTCGAACGCGGTGCGGAGTCGCGAGGCGAAGCCGAGGCGCGGCGCGACCATGCGGCGCGGCTCGCGGCGGCCTCGTCGGCGCGGGATGAGGCGATCGCCGACGCACGCCGCGCCGTGCAGTCGCAGTGGATCGCGGCGATCGAACCGATGATCGCGGCGATCCCGGCGCTTCCGGTGGCGCCCGCCTCGCGCGAAGCCGAGGACGGCGTGCAGCTCGCGAACCTCCTCGTCGACCGCGATCGATGGGGCGTCGACATCGGCGTGGTGCGATCCTCGGGCCCCGGAACGGGCCGCGCGGAATGGACCGTGACCGTCGATTCGCCGGGCGAACACGAACTGCGGGTGCGCTATGCGAGCGACGAGGCGCGGCCGGTCGAGATCCGGCTCGACGACTCGATCGTCGCCGAACAGGCACTCGGCACCGATACCGGATCGTTCTTCCCAGACGGCCAACGTTGGGAGACGGTGGCACGGCTCGACCTCGAGGCGGGCGAGCATCGCCTCGCCTTCTCAAGCGAGTCGGCCTTTCCGCATCTCGATCGGATCGCCCTCGTTCCGGTCGCCGAGATCGCGGCGTTCGAGCGCACCGCTGATCGCCTCGCCGAGTCGATCGCCGTGCCGCGCGAGGTGCTCGTCGCGTTGGCAAGTGCGTGGCGCGATCATCCCGGGCTCGCGCCGTGGCGCGAGGGCCGCGACGACGTCCCGGGCCTGGCGGAGATCGCTCGAAGCCTGCTCGCGGAGGCGGATGCGTCGACGCTCCCGGAGGCGATGAAGGTCCTGCGCGACGGAGCACGCTCGGCGCTGCTCGCTGCAGGCGGCGCCTTCGCGGACGAATCGCTGCTCGACGCCACGCTTGCGGATCGCGATCGCGAACGCGTCGCCGAGTCCGAGGCCGCGCTTGCGGCCCTCGAGGCTTCGCGGCCGCCGATGGTCGCGATGGTGCTCGCGGTCGAGGACGAGTCGCAGCCAGCGGACGTCGCGCTCCACGTGCGCGGCGACCACACCAACGCGCCGGGTCCGCCCGTTCCCCGAGGCGTGCCGGCCGCGCTCGCCGGGCCTGCGTCGATCCCCGCGATTCCCGCCGCAGAGAGCGGTCGCCGGCAGCTCGCCGACTGGCTGCTCGACCCGGAGCATCCGCTCACCGCGAGGGTCTTCGTCAACCGCGTCTGGCACTGGCACTTCGGACGAGGGCTCGTCGACACGCCGAGCGACTTCGGTACCCGCGGCGGGAGCCCGAGCCACCCAGAGCTCCTCGATCGCCTCGCGCGGGACTTCATCGCGAGCGGCTGGGATGTGAAGGCGCTCCACCGGCGGATCATGGCGAGCGCGACCTATCGGCAGTCCTCGCGCCTGCGGTCAGACGCCGCCGCGATCGATCCGGACAACCGGCTGCTCTGGCGCTTCGAGCCGAGGCGGCTCGAGGCCGAGGCGATCCGCGACGCGATGCTTGCGACGAGCGGCGAACTCGATCGCGCGATGGGCGGCTCGCTGCTCTCGGTCGGCAACTTCGAGTACGTCACCAACGACCAGTCCGGCAACGCCGCCAACTACGACGCGCCGCGCCGAAGCCTCTACCTGCCGGTCATCCGCAACGCGATCTATCCCTTCTTCGCGACCTTCGACTACACCGACGCGGGCATCAGCGAGGGCTGCCGTGCCCGCACGGTGATCGCCCCGCAGGCGCTCTTCATGCTCAACAGCCCGTTCGTCGAGCGGCAGGCGAAGGCGTGGGCGGCGAGGCTGATCGAGACCGCGAGCGACGATGCCGCGAGGATCCGTCTCGCCCATCTCGAGGCGTTCGGGCGGGAGCCCTCGGGCCGCGAGGCCATGCTCGGGGCGGAGTTCCTTGCGGCGATGTCGAGCCGCGGAGCGGCCGAGGCCTGGTCGCTCTACGCCCAGGTCCTGCTTGCGACGAGCGAGTTCATCACCTTGGAGTGACTGCCACCATGTTCTGCCGACACCGAGAGATCGCCACATCCCGACGCGAGATGCTCAAGAGCTGCGGCGCGGGCTTCGGCGCGATGGCGTTCATGGGGCTCCTCGCCGACCGCTTCCTCGCCTCGCAGGCGGCCGCGGACGGCGCTCGGCCTCCCCTGCTCGGCCCGTCCGCCGCGGGCGAACTCGCCGAGCGGGCCACGCACTTCGCGCCGCGTGCCAAGCGGGTGATCTTCCTCTTCATGCACGGCGGCCCGTCGCAGGTCGACACCTTCGACCACAAGCCGCTGCTGCAGCGCGACGACGGCAAGCCGTATCCGGGCGCCAAGCCGCGGGTCCAGTTCGCCCAGACCGGCAACCTGCTCGCGAGCCCGTGGAAGTTCCGGCAGCACGGAGACTCCGGCGCCTGGGTCAGCGAGCTCTTCCCGCACGTCGCGGAGATCGTCGACGACCTCTGCTTCGTGAAGAGCCTGCACGGCTCGAATCCGGCCCACGGCGCGGCGCTCCTCAAGATCCACACCGGAAGCGAGACGCTCGTGCGGCCGAGCATGGGCTCGTGGGTCACCTACGGGCTCGGCAGCGAGAACCAGAACCTGCCCGGATTCGTCACCATCAGCCCGACGCTCGGCCACGGCGGCGTCAGCAACTACTCGAGCGCCTTTCTTCCCGCGGCCCATCACGGCACGCCGTTCGGGCGGACCGGCATCCCCGCGAGCGAAGCCGAGTTCGCCCACATGCATGCGGGCGTTCCGGTGGATGTCCAGCGGGCGCAACTCGACCTGCTCGGACAGCTCAATCTCGAGCATCTCCTCCGCACCGGCGACGACGCGACGCTCGAGGGCCGCATCGAGGCGTTCGAACTCGCCTTCCGCATGCAGGCCGAGGCGCCTTGGGTCGTCGACACCGGCTCGGAGAGCCCCGCAACGCTCAAGCTCTACGGAATCGACGAGCAGGAGACCGAGGACTTCGGCAGGCAGTGCCTGCTCGCAAGGCGGTTCAGCGAGGCGGGCGTGCGCTTCGTGCAGTGCACGCACTCGTACAAGTGGGATCAGCATGGCGATCTCCGGAACCTGCACGAGAAGAACTCGAAGGAGGTCGACAAGCCGATCGCGGGCCTGATCCGCGACCTCAAGAGCCGCGGCATGCTCGATGAGACGCTCGTCCTCTGGGGCGGCGAGTTCGGCCGCACGCCGGCGGCCGAGGGCGGCAAGGACGGCCGCGACCACAACCCGCACGGCTTCACCTGGTTCATGGCCGGCGGAGGCGTGAAGCCGGGCTTCTCGTTCGGGGCGACCGACGACTACGGGTGGTACGCGGTCGAGGACAAGGTGCACGTGCACGACCTGCACGCGACGATCCTTGCGCTGCTCGGCATCGACCACGAGCGCCTCACCTACCACCACGCCGGTCGCGACCATCGCCTGACCGACGTGCACGGTCACGTCGTGCGCGAGATCATGGCCTGATGCGACCCGACGAATTCGTGGCGCGGCTGGCCGTCGAGCGGGCCTCCGCGATCCTCCGATGCCCCGCCGAAGCCGACGCCCGCGTCGCGATGGATGCCGCGCTCGCGGGCGGCTTCCGGGTCTGCGAGTTCACGCTGACGATTCCGGGCGCGATCGGGCTGATCGGCGAGTTCGCCTCCCGCGGCGATCTCGTCGTCGGCGCCGGAACCGTGCTGACCGTCGACGATGCGCGGGCCGCCGTCGACGCCGGCGCGAGGTTCCTCGTCTCGCCGGTCTTCGATCCGCTCGTCGTCGAGGAGGCGCAGCGCCTCGGCGTGGCGTCGATCCCCGGCTGTGCGACGCCCACCGAGATGCTCGCGGCGCATCGTGCCGGGGCGACGCTGCTCAAGCTGTTTCCGGCGCAGCCGCCCTCGTGGATCGCCCAGACCCTCGGCCCGATGCCCTTCCTGCGAATCGTGCCGACCAGCGGCGTGACCCTCGAGAACTGCCGCGACCACCTCGCGGCCGGCGCGTTTGCGGTGGGCTTCGTGAACAGCCTCTTCGTGCCGAGCGAGGTGGCGTCGCAGGACGCCGAGGCGATCGAGGCGCGGGCGAGGCTCATGCTCGCGGCGGTGCGGCGATGACCATGCTTCCGCCGATGCAGTCGTTCGCGCCGCGACGACGCTGGTGGGTGTCGGGGCTTGCCCTGATCGGATGGATGCTCTTCTCGATGGCCGCGGGGGCGTCGGGTGCGATCTGGCCGGTGAGCTCCTGGTACTTCGAGATCGCCCGTCCGAGCTGGACGCCGCCGCCGTGGGTCTTTGGTCCGGTGTGGACGCTCCTCTATCTGCTGATCGGGGCGAGCGCGTGGCGGGTCTGGCGGCGAGGCGGGTTCCGCCGCGATGGCGTCGCGCTTGGGCTCTTCCTCGTGCAGTGGGCCTTCAACTTCGCGTGGACGGGTCTCTTCTTCGGCCTGAAGATGCCGGGCGTGGCGCTCGTCGAGATCGTGGCGCTGCTCGCCCTGATCGCCGCAACGATCGTGCGCT
The DNA here is from genome assembly GCA_049449095.1 of Phycisphaerales bacterium. Classification (GTDB taxonomy): domain Bacteria; phylum Planctomycetota; class Phycisphaerae; order Phycisphaerales; family SM1A02; genus VGXO01. The sequence continues at coordinate 6,604 of JBMTTG010000163.1, forward strand.
TCAGGCGACACGATGCGTTCGCGGCGATCATGCTGGTGCCCTATCTCCTGTGGGTGGGCTACGCGACGAGCCTGAACGCCGGATTCTGGTGGCTGAATCGCTGATGCAGGCGCCTGACCGTGTTCAGGTGCGATTCCCTGCCGCGCAACGACTCGGGCTT
>JBMTTG010000164.1:0-6707 GCA_049449095.1 Phycisphaerales bacterium
GCCGCACCTGTCGGAACGCGGCCACCCCGAGGCCGATCGCGATCGCGACCGCGCCGAAGACCAGCACGAAGCCGAACGCGATCAGCAGCAGGGCCGCGACCAACAGCATCGCGGGGATGGCGACCAGGATCGACCGGATCGTGGACCAGCCGCCTTGGCTCCGATCGCCCGCGGCGGCGCGAACCCGCGCCGACCATGCGTCGCCCTGGGCGCGGACGATGGTGAGGCGACGGAAGAAGGCGGAATCGGCGTGCATGGCGAGGCGGGGCTGGTGGGCGTGACGTGACCGCGGATGCGATCGTAGGAGCCCGGGCGCTCGCGAGCGCGGGTTCCGAGGCCTCCGCCGGCCGGCGTGGATCGAACCTCGCGCGATGCGCACACGGTGCCGCGAACCCGCCGTAGCATGCTTCCCGCGGCCGCGATGTCGCCGCACGACCAGCAAGGAGGTTGCTCGACGGATGGCTCGACGATCGCGCGCGGAGCAGGAGACCCCGAAGGCCGACGCGGCGTCCGCGTCCGATTCGGCGCCGGAGGGATTCGTCCATCTGCACCTCCACACGGAGTACTCGCTGCTCGACGGCGGCAACCGGATCGGGCGGCTGGTCGATCGCGTGAAGGAACTGGGGATGACCGCGGTCGCGATGACCGACCACGGCAACCTCTACGGCGCGGCGGAGTTCTATCTCAAGGCGAAGGAGGCGGGGATCAAGCCGATCCTCGGCATCGAGGCGTACGTCGCGCCCGACCGCGACGGCCGGCCCGGCGATCGCCGAGACCGCACCCACACCGGCGTCGCAGACGGCGGGTTCCACCTCGTACTGCTCGCGCAGCACGCGACGGGCTGGTCGAACCTGCTCAAGCTCTCCTCCGACGCCTACCTGAACGGCTTCTACTACAAGCCGCGCATGGACAAGTCGACCCTCGCCGAGTGGGGCGACGGTCTGATCGCGATCAACGGCCACCTCGGCTCGTCGATCGCCCACCACCTCACCCGCTTCGCCGAGAGCGGCGACGACGCCCACTGGCAGGCGGCGGTCGCGGAGGCTCGCTGGCACGCCGAGAACTTCGGACCCGACGAGCAGGGCGAGCCGCGCTTCTACATCGAGCTTCAGCGGCACGTTCCCGAGCAGGAGCGGATCAACCCGCTGCTGCGTCGGCTCGCGACGGAGCTCTCGCTGCCGCTCGTGGTCGACAACGACGTGCACTTCCTCCGGCTCGAGGACCACGACGTCCACGACACGCTGTGCTGCATCTCGCTCGGCAAGACCAAGGACGCCGCGGACCGCTTGCGCTACCCCGAGGAACTGCACCTCAAGAGCGCCGCGGAGATGGCGGCGCTCTTCCCGGAGGATCTCGAGGCGGTCCGCAACACCGTGCGGATCGCGGATCGCTGCAACCTCGAGCTCGACTTCTCCGCCAACCACGCGCCGATGGTGCGCGTGGTTCGGCATGGCGGGATGCCGAAGTTCGACGCGTCGGACGTCGAGGGATGGTTCGCGCAGGCGTGCGCGACGGTCGAGGTCCAGCCGTTCCAGACCGACGGCGCGAAGAGCCGGGCGGCGGCGGAGAAGGAGCTTGCGAAGCTCCGCGCGGAGAGCGATCGGGCGCTGCGGGACCTCTGCGAGGCGGGCCTCATGTGGCGCTACGGCGCCGAAGGTGGTGGCGAGGCGATCCGCGCGAGGCTCGAGCGCGAACTCGGCATCCTCTCCGCCAAGCTGATCACGCCGTACTTCCTCATCGTGTGGGACTTCGTCAACTGGGCGCGTCAGCAGGGGATCCCCGCGGTCGCGAGAGGCTCCGGCGTCGGCACGATGGTCGGCTACGTGCTCGGGCTCTCGAACGCGTGCCCGGAGCGGTACGGGCTGCTCTTCGAGCGGTTCACCGATCCCGATCGCACCGAGTATCCCGACATCGACATCGACATCTGCCAGGACGGCCGCGGCGCGGTCATCGACCACGTGCGCCGGAAGTACGGGCACGTCGCGCAGATCATCACCTTCGGAAGGCTCAAGGCGAAGGCGGCGATCAAGGATGTCGCGCGGGTGATGGGGCTCTCGCCCGCGGACGGCCAGCGGCTCGCGAACCTCGTGCCGCCGGAACTCCACATCACCGTCGAGGAGGCGCTCGAGAAGTCCCAGGACCTCCGCGAGGCCGCGGAGGATCCGGTCGTCCGCCGCATCGTCGACACCGCCCAGGCCCTCGAGGACCACGCCCGCCACGCGGGCATCCACGCCGCGGGCGTGGTGATCGCGACGCAGCCGCTCGAGAACATCGTGCCGCTCTGCCGCGGCTCGGGAGGCGACTCCGACGCGGTGGTCACGCAGTGGGACGGACCGACCTGCGAGAAGGTCGGCCTGCTCAAGATGGACTTCCTCGGGCTTCGCACCCTCTCGACGATCGAGATGGCGAAGCGGCTCGTGCGGGAAGGCCTTCCCGACGAGGCGATCTGGCGTGCGGTCGGCAAGGAGCCGCCGGCGGCGAAGGGCCAGGGCGCCCGCGAGCCGCATCCGCTCGAACTCGACCGCATCGACTTCACCGACCAGAAGGTGCTCGAGCTCTTTCGCCGCGGCGACACCGCCGGCATCTTCCAGTTCGAATCCGGCGGCATGCGGCGGCTTCTGCTCGAGATGCAGCCCGACCGCATCGAGGACCTGATCGCCGCCAACGCGCTCTATCGCCCGGGTCCGATGGACCTGATCCCCGACTACAACGCCCGCAAGCACGGCAAGCAGGCGGTGCCGAAGGTGCATCCGATCGTCGACGAACTCGTCGCGGAGACCTACGGGATCATGGTCTACCAGGAGCAGGTGATGCAGGTGCTGCATCGCCTCGGCGGGATCCCGCTCCGCGGCGCGTACTCGATCATCAAGGCGATCAGCAAGAAGAAGGCGTCGGTGATCGACGCGGCCCGCGCCGACTTCACCCGTGGCGCCGCCGAGCGCGGCGTCGACGAGAAGGCCTCGAACGAGCTCTTCGACCTGATCCTCGCCTTCGCCGGCTACGGCTTCAACAAGAGCCACTCCTCCGGCTACGCGATCGTCGCGTACCAGACCGCCTACCTGAAGACCTACTTCCCCGCGCAGTACCTCGCGGCGGTGCTCTCCTTCGAGAGCCAGGCGAAGAAGGTCGAGGAGTGGTCGGTGTATCTCGAGGAGTGCCGCCGCGTGCCGTGGCCCGACCACGAGCCGGCCAAGCCGCATCTCGGCGTCGAGGTGAAGCCGCCGGAGGTGAATCGCTCGGAGTCGGACTTCGCGGTCGTCTTCGAGCCGGGCGAGGCGCGGACGAACACCACCGGCCACATCCGCTTCGGGCTCGGCGCGGTGAAGAACCTGCCGCAGGGCTCGATCCGCGAGATCCTCGCCGAGCGGGAGGCGCGGGGCGCGTTCTCCTCGCTCTTCGACTTCTGCGAACGGATCGATCCGGCGAAGGTGACGCCGAAGACGGTCGAGCTGCTCGTCAAGGCGGGTTGCTTCGACGCGCTGCACTCCCTCGACGAGCGTTCGGCGATGGTCGCGACCATTCCCGACTGCATGGCGGCGTCGCGTCGCGCGGCGGAGGCGCGGCGAAGCGGGCAGGACAGCCTGTTCGGTGGCGGCGGAGGCGAGGCGGCGATCGAGCTTCCGGAGGTTCCGCTCCGCAAGGCCGATCCCTGGAGTCGTGCCGAGAGCCTCGCGTTCGAGAAGGAGGCCTTGGGCTTCCATGTCTCGGGGCACCCGCTCGACGAATGGCGACCGTGGATCGCGGAGTTCTGCAACGCTCGCGCGTGCGACGTGGCGGAGCTGCCCGAAGGCGCGGCGGTGCTGCTCGGCGGGACCGTCGCGCAGTGCCGCGTGCTTCCCACCCGCAAGGGCGATCGGATGGCCCGTGTGCGTCTCGAGGACCAGACCGGCGTCGTCGACGTGATCGCGTTCCCCGAGGTGTTCAGCCGGCATGCGGAACTGCTCTCGGGCGACCGCATCGTGATCGTCGTCGGGTTCGTCGATCGCTCCCGCGGCGAAGTGCAGGTGCTCGCCGACCGGGTGCTCCCGATCGAGGAGGCGCCGATCCACCTCGCCACGAGGATCGACCTGCTGCTCGACACCGCGAACGACGAGGGGCCGAGCCCCGATGCGACGCTTCGGATGCTGCACGGGATCCTGAAGCAGGCCTCTTCGAGCGTCGCGGCGCTGCGGGGACGTCCCGTCGAGATCGGCCTGTCGATCGGGCTCGGCCGCGAAGCGGTGTCGCTCGCACCGCGGGGCATGCGGGTGGTCGCGGAGCCCGGACTGCTCTCGCGGCTCGAGGAGATGCTCGGTCCCGGGCACGTGCGGGTTCGCGGCGGCTTCCGGCCGCAGCGTTCGCGCCCTCGCCGCGGCGCGCCGGTGCGAAGCGAGGAACCTGCCTACGCGTGAGTGTCGCCTTCATCGCGCGACGCTCGCCGCGCGGGCTTGGGACGATGGTCTCGCGACACGAGGACGGAAACGGGAAGGAATGCTCCTTGCCGTTCGACCTTCGGCTTCGGCGGTCGTACAGTCCCACTCTCCCGAAGTGGCGCTCGGACGGCGACGGATCGCCGCCCGTTCGGACCGCAGGACGGTCCTCAGGCCGCGTCGTCTCGAATCATCCATGCAAGAAACCCTGATCGCTCCTTCCGCTGCGGCGACGGCCGCGCCGGCCGATGTCTCCGAGGATCTCGCGCCCCGATGGACCCTGGTGCGGGGAGGCGTGCAGTGGCCGACCGCGACCGGCATCCTGCTGCTCCATCTCGGGGCCCTCGCCGCGCTCATCCCCAGCACCTTCTCCTGGGGCGCCGCCGCGACCCTGCCGCTGCTCTGGTGGATCACCGGCGGCCTCGGCATCTGCCTCGGCTACCACCGTCTGCTCACCCACCGCAGCTTCAAGTGCTCGAAGTTCCTCGAGCACGTCTTCGCCACGCTCGGCGCACTGTGTTGGCAGGGCGGCCCGCTGCACTGGGTCGGCACGCACCGGATCCATCACGCCGAGTCGGACGGCGACCTCGATCCGCACTCGCCGCAGCACGGCTTCACCTGGTCGCACATCCTCTGGTGCTTCCATCGCCGGCCGGAGGGTCGCGATCCGTTCGCGGTCACGAAGGACCTCGCCCGCGATCCGTACCTCGTGTGGCTCGATCGATGGTTCCTGCTGCCTCAGGTCGCGCTGGGCGCGGTGCTCTATGGGATCGGATTCTGGGCGACGGGCACCGGGATGGGAGCGCTCGGGTACGTGATCTGGGGCGTCTGTGTCCGCACGATCTTCTGCTTCCACGCGACGTGGTTCGTGAACTCGGCGGCGCACACCTGGGGCTACCGCAACTTCCGGACGGACGACGGCAGCCGCAACACGTGGTGGGTCGCGCTGCTCTCCTTCGGCGAAGGCTGGCACAACAACCACCACGCGCAGCAGCGCTCCGCGGCGCACGGCATGCGATGGTGGGAGATCGATCCGACGTGGTGGACGATCCGTGCGCTCGAGCGCGTCGGGCTCGTGCACTCGGTGGTGCGGCCGAAGCTCGAGAAGCTCGATCCGCATCGTTGAGTCGACGCGGGACGGGATTTGCTCAGGGACAGAGTCGCTGCACGGCGAAGCCGCCGCCCGGCTGCGCGGTGTAGACCACGCGGTCGTGCAGCCGGTAGGGATTGCCGAACCAGAACTCGATCCGGTCGAGCGATACGCGGTAGCCGCCCCAGTGCGGCGGCCGCGGCACCGGACCGTCGCCGAACCGTTCGAGCATCGACTGCTGCATCGCCTCGAGCGCCGCGCGGTCCGCGACCGGCCGCGACTGGCTGCTCGCCCAGGCGTTCACGCGGCTCTCGCGAGGCCGCTGCGCGAAGTAGGCGTCCGACTCCTCCTCGCTCGTGTGCGCGACGCGCCCCTCGATGCGGATCTGCCGGTCGAGCGGATCCCAGTGGAAGAGCAGCGCCGCCCGCGGATGCGCGGCGAGACCGAGTCCTTTGCGGCTCTCGCGGTTGGTGAAGAACACCGCACCGCGTTCGTCGAAGCCGCGCAGCAGCACGATCCGAGCCGACGGATGGCCGTCGGGATCGATCGTCGCGAGCGTCATCGCGTTGGGGTTGGGCAGGCCGGTCGACTCGGCGTCCTTGAACCACAGGCGAGCGGCGGCGATCGGATCGGCGGGGGGGTGGTCGAAGTCGAAGTCTGGATGCATGGCGTGATCTTCTCGGGAAAGGCGAGGAGCGTACGGGGCGATCAGCGCGACGGAAGGCGTTGGGGCCGAGTTCGATGCTGGCGTCGTGCGAGGCATCGGTCGCACGGCGGGCCAGAGGTCCGCGGTCCAGCGGTCGGCTTGCCGTCGTCGCCCGAAGCCTTCCGCCTTGTGCCCGCACCGACTCACCGATCGCCATCGATCCACTCGCCCATGTCGAATCGGTCGAGCTCGCTCGGATCGATTTCGTCGAGCGATCGCACGTCGTCGAGGGCTCTTCGCGGCCGGGCGGGGCTTGGCGGGGGTGGAGGCTCGGCAGGCGGCTTGGCCGCGGAGCGGTCTTCGTCCGGCTCGCATCGCGGCGTCGGAGCAAGCGGCACCGACGCTCCGCCGACCGGACCCTTCGGCTCCGCCGGGAGTTCGAGATCCGCCTCGGTCACGCCGACGTCGGCCGCGCTCTTCTTCGTCTTGGGCTTGCGCTTGGCCTTCCTGATCCCGGGCAGGGCGGCGTAGCGCGGCTCGTTGAGCCCCTTGGTCGCGGCGC
>JBMTTG010000165.1:0-6697 GCA_049449095.1 Phycisphaerales bacterium
CAAAAATTGTTCATCCAAATGGTGGAGTAGTATATGGTAAAGAGCCAATTGATGTTTGGGCGCTTCCAAAAGGAGCTGGTGTGGTTGGATTCGGGAAAGAATTATATCCTCTTCAATCCCATCTCCGGCGCCGGCCGAGCGCGAGCGAGGGCGGAAGCCGTGGGGCAGGCATTGCGAGACGCCGGTCTCGAAGCGGTGCTGCTCGAGACCCGTCGTGAAGCCGCCGAGGGCTGGCTCGACCCGGCGCTGCCGGGGGCATCGGCCCTGGTCGTCTGCGGCGGCGATGGCGCGGTCAGGCTCGCCTCGGGCTCGGCTTCACGGGCGGGGGTTCCGATCCTCCAATGCCCGTCCGGCACAGAGAACCTCTTCGCCCGGGCCTTCGGGATGCGTCCGGATCCGAACGCGATCGTGGCGGCGGTGCAGGCGGGCCGGACGCGTCGGATCGACACCGCGGAGGCCAACGGCGAGCCGTTCCTCATCATGGCCTCGATCGGATTCGACGCCGAGGTCGTGCACGACCTCGCGGTGCATCGCGACGGCCCCATCTCGCACTGGTCCTACCTGCGGCCGATCCTTCGGCAGCTGCGGCAATGGGTGGCGCCGAGGCTCAAGGTCTCCGTCGACGGCGACCTCGTCGCCGACGCCGAGGCGTTCGCGATCGTGGGCAACCTTCGGCAGTACGCGCGGGGGCTCGATCCGGCGAGGCTCGCCGATCCGACCGATGGGCTGCTCGACGCGCTGGTGTTTCCCGCCCGTCGGGCCGGCTCGCTGGTTCGTTGGGCGGTGGAGATCGCCACGGGATTGCATGTCCACGATCGACGGCTCGCCTATCGGGTGGGGCGGCGCATCGAGATCGAAGCCTCGACGCCGATCCGGATGCAGCTCGATGGCGATGCCGCGGACGGACCGGCGTCGACCAACGTTCGGATCGAGATCCGGCCGGCAAGCCTCGACGTGCTGTTGCCGGCGTGAGCGACCGTTTCTGAAGCGTGCGAGGCGAGGGCGCCGACATTCCCGGACGCCCGCGGGTTGAGCACCGATGCTGCGCGAAGGAGTCGCGTTGCCGGCGCGGGCATGCCGCAGGAGGCCGCCGTGCAGATCAGGACCTTCCGAGCGTCGAGTGTCGAGCGGGCGTGGGAGTTTGCGCGTCGTGAACTCGGCTCGAGCGTCGAACTGGTGACCACCCGGACCACTCGGGAGGGGGGGTTCCTCGGTCTTGGTGGAAGGCGGATCGTCGAGATCACCGTCGCGGCGGAGGAGCCCGATCGCGAAGCGACTGCCCGACGCGTGGTGCCACGCTCGCGGCTCGCGGTCGCGGCGCCGGTCGAACTCGCGGTGAGCCCTGAGCGATCGAACGGCGCGAGCCGCCGTTGGGACGGCGCCGTGCCGGCGAAGGCGGACGCGACCCCGGAGACTCCGACGTCGGAGAAGGGTCGCGACGAGCGATCCATCCTGCTCGGCGCGATCGCCCGCAACGAGGCCGCCCGACTCGCGGTCGCCGCGCCGCTGTCGGAGATCGAAGGCGCCGTGGTCGATGTGCTCTCGAGGGGCGATGCAGCAGGCGAGGCCGGCGGATCGGCTCGCGTCGAACTGCCTGGGCGGTTTCTGGAGATCTACGCGACGCTGCTCGAACAGGAACTCGATCGTCCGCTGGTCGATCGGGTGATCGCGGAGGCCCGGCAGGAGCTCGCCCCCGCATGCTGGCACGACCTCAAGCTCGTCCGCGAGGCGGTGGCGAGCGCGATCGAACGCGTGCTTCCCGCTCCCGGCGAACCGGCGCCGAGCCGCAATCCCGCGCGGACGATCGCCCTGATCGGTCCGACCGGCGTCGGCAAGACCACCACGCTCGCGAAGCTGGCGGCGACGCTCAAGCTCCGGCTCGATCTGCGGGTGGGCCTCATCACCTGCGACACGTACCGGATCGCCGCGGTCGAGCAGTTGCGGACCTACGCGGAGATCATCGGGCTGCCCCTCGAAGTGGTGCAGGATCCCGACGGCATGCGTCGGGCGAAGGAGCGCTTCGCCGATGCCGATGCGGTCCTCGTGGATACCGCGGGGCGAAGCCAGAACGACACCGAGCGGCTCGAGGAGCTGCAGGCCTTCATCGACGCGGCGGAGCCCGACGAGGTCCACATGGTGCTCTCTTCCGTCGCCGGCGATCGGGTGCTGCGTCGAGAAGCCGAGGCGTTCTCTCGAATTCGGGCCGACCGCCTGCTCTTCACGAAGCTCGATGAAGCGGTCGCCTTCGGGCCGCTGCTCGGACTGGCGGTGCGGATGAACCGTCCGGTCGGCTACGTCACCACGGGGCAGGAGGTGCCCGAGCATCTCGAGACCGCGTCGCCGCGGCGTCTTGCGGAGCTCGTGCTTGGAGGGGCGGTTCGTTCGTGATGGATCAAGCCACGCAACTTCGTGAACTCGCGCAGCGGCGCGGCGGGGGCAGCGCCGCGGCGCCGCCGGACCCGATCCCCGCGGCGCGGCCGCGGAGTCCGCTGCCCGGCGCGACGGCGGCGACCCACCTGGCCGCGCCGGAGCCGCCTCCAAGGCGGCTCGCCCGCGCGATCGCGGTGACGAGCGGCAAGGGTGGCGTGGGGAAGAGCAATCTGTCGGTCGGCCTCGCGATCGGCTTCGCGCGGCGGGGTCTCAAGACCTGCCTGCTCGACGCGGACCTTGGGATGGCCAACGCCGACGTGCTGTGCGGACTGAGCCCTGAGCACACGCTCGAGTCGGTTGTCCGAGGGGCACGGCGGCTCAGCGAGGTGGTGATGCCGGCGCCGGGCGGGTTCTTCCTGATCCCGGGCGCATCGGGGGTGGGCCGCATCGCGAATCTGCAGGTCGCCGAGCAGCGGCGGCTCGTCGAGCAGTTGCGGCTGCTCGAGCGGACGGTCGACATGGTCGTCATCGATACCGGCGCGGGCGTCGGCAGCGGCGTGATGACCTTCGCCGCCGCCGCGGGCATCACACTGGTCGCGGTGACGCCGGAGCCCACCTCGATGACCGACGCCTACGGGGCGATCAAGGTGCTCGCCTCGGAGGTTCCCGACACCCGCATTCGCCTCGTCGTCAACATGGCGACCTCGCCGGCGGAGGCTCGCGAGGTCCATGATCGCATCGATCGCGTGAGCCGACGGTTTCTCGGGAAGGGCGTCGAGTTCGCCGGGGCGATCCCGCTCGACCCGAACCTCCCGCAGGCGGTGCGGAAGCAGCAGCCGCTCGCGGTCCTCAATCCGCAGTCGCCAGCCGCCGCCGCGGTGGACGGCATCGCCGCGAAGCTCGCCAGCGAGATCGACGCCGGCGAACGCGCCGCCGCGGCGAACGAGCCCCTCGAAGGGGCGGGCTTTCTGCAGCGCCTCGCGGGCTGGATCCGCCGCGGGCACTGAGTTCGTCCGAGAACCCGGTTCGACTGCTTCGCGGACCTTTCGTCGAAGGCGATCTCGTCGCGGGCCGATCCACTCGTTCCGGCGATGCGGTCTGCGCGGGCGACGAGTTGGTCGCCTCGAGCGATTCGGCCTGAAGTCGTCGCGAGGAGACCTCGTCGCAATGGACACTCGATCGCACACGAGCGGCTCGATGCGTGCGGTGCGCATCGAGGCGACGCTCATCGAAGTTGAGGGGACCCCGACCCATCCGTATACTCCGCCCCGACCAAGTCGAGGATTGACTGGTCGCAGCGTGACCTCCGAGCTGGAAGCGACGAGTTCACGTGTCGAGCGTTCGGAACCAGGGTCAAGGAGCGGACCAATGCCGAAGGCGTCTTCGAACGCTGTCGCGGAACCAGGGAAGGTTTCGGCGGCAGCCACCAAGCGTGCAACCACCAGCAGAACGGGAGCCAAGCCGGCGGCGAAGTCGACGCGGCCGGCGACGCTCGCCGAGGCGATCGCGGAGCCGGTCGGACTTCCGTCGCCGAAGTCCCGCCGTCGCACCTCGCAGGTGGCGCGGGTTCCGCTGTCCCAGCGGCCGATCGAGGAGGTCTGGCTCGACTACCAGCGCGATCCGACGCAGGAGATCCGCAACTTCCTGATCGAGCGCTATCACGACGTGGTGCGCTTCACCGCCGAGCGGATGCACATGAAGCTTCCCTCGGAGGTCGACGTCGACGACCTGATGTCGGCAGGCCTCTTCGGCCTGATGGACGCGATCGACAACTTCGACCCGGCCCGCGGCGTCAAGTTCGAGACCTACTGCGCCCAGCGGATCCGCGGGGCGATCTTCGACGAGCTTCGCGCGATGGACTGGGTTCCGCGGCTCGTCCGCAGCAGGACCGCCAAGGTCGACCGCATCCGCAAGTCGATCGAGATGGAGACCGGGCGGCGCCCCACCGACGCGGAGGTCGCCGATCGGCTCGCGGTCTCGCCCGGCGAGTTCGAGAAGCTCAGCAAGGACTCCCGTCCCGTCGGGGTGGTGAGCCTCAGCCGGAAGTGCTTCGAGAGCGACTCGAGCCGGGATGTCCGCGAGATCGACGTGATCCGCGACACGCGGCAGGAGAACCCGGTCCACGTCATCCAGAAGCAGGATCTGCAGACGCTCATGACCCGCGGTCTCTCGCGGGCCGAGCGCCTCATCCTCATCCTCTACTACTACGAGGAGATGACGATGAAGGAGATCGGCACCACGCTCGCGCTCTCGGAGAGTCGCGTGAGCCAGATGCACAGCAGCATCCTCGCCCGCCTGAAGGCGCAGATGCAGCACCGCACCAAGGATCTTTGACCCTACCCGGGCCTTGGATCGCCCCCCGAACTCGACCGACGCCGCCGACTCGTTCGGCGGCGTCGTCTTGCGCGGAACTTCGATCGCCCTCAGCCGCAGTCGCCCCAATCGCCGAGCAGGATGGCCAGATCGCCGCTGCCGACGCTGCCGTCGCCGTCGAGGTCGATGGAGGGATCCCGGGAGCCCCAGCTCCCGAAGAGACGCCCGAGTTCGTGGCCGCCCACGGTGCCGTCTCCGTCGAAGTCGCTGCGACAGCGGCAACGGTCGGGGACGCCATCCCCATCGAGATCCTCCACCAGGCCATCGAGGATCGCGAAGCCGTCGAGGACGCCGTCGCGGTCGCAGTCGACCGCTTCGACCACCGCGACCGAGTCGATGAGCACAAGGCGATCGGCCGGGCCGCCGAAGGTCTCGAAGCGGATCGTCGACTCCGCGCTCGGAGCGGTGAACTCGACGATCGTGAGCGCCGCCACCTGCGGCGTGCAGACGGGGCCGTCCGGAAGCAGGAAGAGCATCGCGCTGAAGCCGGGCGCCGAAATCTTGAGCGGCACCGAGGCGCCGTCGGGCGACTCGACCCACCTCGTGAATCGGATCGCATGACGCTCGGCGGCGCGGGTCGTGATCGTCTGCGAGACGGAGCCGCCGCCGAAGCCCTGACCGAGCCGCAGCCATCGCCCGCCGTCGGCGGGGCCCTCGAGGCAGGCGGTCTCTCGACCTCGCAACTCGGCGCCGGCACCACCGAGCGCCCAACCGGGCAGCGACGGTGAGCCGGCCGGCAGCGCCTCGATGAACTCGCAGCATCCGCTCACCCCTCCGGCCACGGAGGATTGCTCGAAGCCGCCGTTGTAGACGAGGTTCTGCCCTGCGACGAACGGGACGACGGCGAACATCGCCGCAACGGCGACCACGTGTGGTGGTCGCGGAAGCCGCACCAACGACATCGTTCCTCCCAGCGCCGGATCGAGCCGGCGGGTGACGCTCCCTTGCGTCGGATGCTTCGCCCTCGAAGACCGATGACGATGGGTCCGTGAGGCGAACACCCCACGAATACATCAACTCAGGCCTCGCGAGGAGTGGTTATCGGGGATTTTGCGGGAAGGAGACCGCTCCACGGCGCATCCAGTCCGTGAGAGCCCGCCTCGCGGGTCCGCCTCCGGCACGATCCAGTCGGCCTCTCAACAGGGCCTCAATGCAACACGCCGCCCCCATCCGGAGGCGGCGTGCGAGTCGTGGAGCGTACCGGGGTCGAACCGGCAACCTCCGCCTTGCAAAGGCGGCGCTCTCCCAATTGAGCTAACGCCCCGTCACAACGGTCCCACACGTCGGGATCGACGGAAATCCCCTCACGGCGCGGTCTCCACCAGGATGTCCACGCGGCGGGGGGTGATGATGTTCAAGCGGAGCGCTTCGTCGTAGCGGAGGTCTCCCGAGACGCCGACGAGCTGCCCGGTCAGTTCGGCCAGTGAGAAGTCGCGGGTCGGCACCAGGTACGCGACGGTGGCTCCCTCGCCGGGCTCCTGAAGTCGGTAGAGCAGGGGCAGGCGCCGGCCGTCGTAGACGAGCGAAGCATTCAGGCGGCCGACCGCGTCGAAGTCGCCGCGAGACTCCATGACCTCGCGGATCTCCCGAATCGCCTGGAGGTCCATGAGGTTCTGCTCCTGCATGCGCCGCAGCTCGAGAAGTCGGGACTGGATCTCGGTCTGCAGCAGGATCTGCTCGGCGCGAAGCTTGGCGCGGTGCCGAGTCGCGGCACTCGAGTCCGACGCCGAGGCGAGCACGAGATAGCGGTCGCGAAGTTCCGCGTAGTCGCCGAGCGCCCGTTCGTCCTGCTCCTTCGCCTGGAAGGTCGCCCACGCCGACTCGAGATCGTCGAGGCTCGCCGACGCGGCGGGTGCCGGCGACTCGGAGGCGACGAGCACCTCGATGCCGACCGCCTCGTCCACGGACTCGCCGGCGCTGGCCGCGGCGCGGCCGGGGACCGTTTCACGATGGG
>JBMTTG010000166.1:0-6693 GCA_049449095.1 Phycisphaerales bacterium
TCGGGACGCCGATCGGACCTGCCGTGTCGCCGAGCACCACCTCGTCCCGGATGCGTCACGGCCGCGTCGCTTCTCGCTCGAGCGACGCAAGGTCCTCCGCGGCTCTTCGGCTCCGTGGCTCCCAGCCTTGGTTCGGATCGAGCGTCGACGGGCGTTTCGCCGCACGGGCCGCGCAGGTACCAGCCGATCTCAGCCGAACCGGCCGGTGATGTAGTCCTCGGTCTCGGGGAGCTTCGGGTTCTGGAAGATCGACTGCGTGGGGCCGTACTCGATGAGATGCCCCAGCACCATGTAGGCGGTGTAGTCGCTCGCCCGCGCGGCCTGCTGCATGTTGTGGGTGACGATGAGCACCGAATAGTGCGGCACGAGGCTCTCCATGAGCTCCTCGATCTTCTGCGTGGCGATCGGATCGAGGGCCGAGCACGGCTCGTCCATCAGCAGCACCTCGGGCTCCGCCGCGACGGCGCGGGCGATGCAGAGCCGCTGCTGCTGTCCGCCCGACATGCCCAGGGCGCTCTCGTGCAGGCGATCCTTCACCTCGTCCCAGAGCGCCGCGGCGCGAAGCGATCGCTCGCACACCTCGTCGAGCACGCGGCGATCGCGCTGCCCGTCGATGCGAAGCGCGTAGACCACGTTCTCGTAGATGCTCATCGGGAAGGGATTCGACTTCTGGAAGACCATCCCCATCCGCTTGCGCAGCTCGATGACGTCGACGTCGCGCCCGTAGATCGAGTCGCCGTTGAGCCGCATGTCGCCCGTGGTGCGGACGCCGTCGATCAGGTCGTTGAGCCGATTGACCGACCGAAGCAGCGTGGTCTTGCCGCATCCCGAAGGGCCGATGAGGGCGGTGATCTTGCCGCGCGGGATCTTCATCGAGACGCCGTGGAGCGCCTGGTAGCCGCCGTAGAAGAGGCAGAAGTCGTCGATCTCGACCACCGGATCCTCGGCGAGGACCTCCTCGTGCACGACCGCGTCGATCTTCTCGCCGCGGGCGATCGACGCGAGGTCGCGCGAGGCGGCGCGATCGATCTCGCGGACGCCGAACGGCTTCGCCGCCGGAGTCGGGGCGTGGACGGGATTCGAGGGAGAGGATCCGGAGTCCGTCATCGATCGGTCCTTGGCATGGTCAGAACTGGCTTCCCGCGAAGCGGCGGCGGAGCCTCGCCCGCAGCCAGATCGCCATCAGGTTGAGCAGCGCGACGAGGGCGATCAGCAGCAGCGTGGTGGTGAACACCATGGGCTTCGCCGCCTCGCTGTTCTGGCTCTGGAAGCCGAGGTCGTAGATGTGGAAGCCCAGGTGCATGAAGCTCCGCTCCGGATGCACGAAGGGAAAGACTCCGTCGACGGGAAGCTCCGGGGCGAGCTTGACGGCGCCCACGAGCATCAGCGGTGCGACCTCGCCCGCGCCGCGGGCCATCGCGAGGATGGCGCCGGTCATGATGCCCGGCAGCGCCCGCGGCAGCACGATCCGGCGGATCGTCTGCCACTTGCTCGCGCCGCAGGCGTAGGACCCCTCCCGCATCGACCGCGGCACCGCGGCGAGGGCCTCTTCGGTCGCGACGATCACCACCGGCAGAGTCAACAGCGCGAGCGTGAGGCTCGCCCACACGAGACCGCCCTTGCCGTAGGTCGGATTCGGAAGCTTCTCGGAGAAGAACACCTCGTCGATCGAGCCGCCGACCACGTAGCAGAAGAAGCCCAGGCCGAAGACGCCGAAGACGATGCTCGGGACGCCGGCGAGGTTGTTGACCGCGATGCGGACCGCCGTGATCAGCGGCCCGGCCTTCGCGTACTCGCGGAGATAGAGCGCCGCGAGCACGCCGAAGGGCACCACGATCAGGGTCATGACGAGCGTCATCGCGACGGTCCCGAAGATCGCCGGGAAGACGCCGCCTTCGCTGTTGGACTCGCGCGGGTCGTCGAGCAGGAACTCCGACCAACGCGAGAGGTAGGTCGCAAGCTTGCCCACCACGTCGATGCGGTTCTGCGGCGTCGCCCGAACGATCTCCGCGAGCGGGATCGCCTTCTCGGCGCCGTCGATCGTTCGGAAGACGATCCGGTACCGCGCCATCTCCTCGTTGAGCGCCGCGATCCGCTCGCGCACCGCGGAGAACTCGCGATTGGCGTCGCGCTCCTCCGACTCGTAGCGGCGGACCGCCTCGAGGAAGGACTCCGGAGGCACGAAGCCGGCCGCCTCGATCGACTCGAGCTTCGCCTCCGCCTCGGCGATCGACGCCTCGTCGCCCCCCTGCCGCGCCCGCTCGAGATCGCTCCACGCCGACACCCACTCCGGCGGCACGCGATCCCGCA
Source organism: Phycisphaerales bacterium (assembly GCA_049449095.1). GTDB lineage: Bacteria > Planctomycetota > Phycisphaerae > Phycisphaerales > SM1A02 > VGXO01. The sequence continues at coordinate 2,311 of JBMTTG010000166.1, forward strand.
TCTCCTGCTGACGCAGACGAAGCCGCGCCTGCTCGAGCCGGCGGTTCACCGCACCGATCTCATGCGTCTCGAGCCCGCGGCGCTCGCGCCAGAGTCGCCGCACCTGGGCGTGCTCGTCCTCGTACCAGCGCCACGTCGCCTCGGGACCCTCCGCGACCGTCTCGTCGCCGAGTTCGGCCCGCTCCGGGAAGCCGTAGAAGCGTCCCCACTCGAGCCGCTCGACCGCCACCGCCCACTCCGGCTGCGTCACGCCCTCGGGCTCGATCGCGAAGTCGTCGACCCAGGTGAAGTGGCTGCCGGTGAGATCGAAGTTCGCGGTGCGGATCAGGCGACGCGCGGCGTAGCCGTCGTTGGCCTCGAGCTCCGCGTCCGCCGCGGCCCGGCTCGTCTCCGGAAGCCCTTCGAGGATCTCGTCGCTCGGGCGGAAGCGATCGGTGCGGGAGCGTTCGCCGAGATGCACCACACCATCGAGGGTGCGGACCTCGTCGATCGGACCAGGCCAGAACGTGGCCGCGCCGTTGACGAGGATCAGCGCCAGCAGCCCGCTGATCATCGCGACCGCCAGCCCAAGGCCGCCCGCGAGCAGCCAGACGATCGGCTCGCCCGCCGCGAGGACCGTGCCGCCCTCGTGCGAGGGGCGTCCACGCCGCACGATCGGTGCGGACGGGGCCGTCGCCTTCGGCGTCGGGGAGGCGTTCACAGCGCAATCGCCCGCTTGCGGAACCGCTGGCGCACCGCCTCGGCCAGGCTGTTCACGAGGAACGTGAGCACGAAGAGGCTGAGCCCCGCGAGGAAGAGCATCCGGTACTCGGTCGAGTGCTGGACCGCCTCGGGCAGTTCGACCGCGATGTTCGCCGAGAGCGTGCGGAAGCCGTTGAAGACGTTCCACTGCATGATCGGCGTGTTGCCGGCGGCCATCAGCACGATCATGGTCTCGCCGACCGCGCGGCCGAGGCCGACCATCACCGCCGAGAAGATCCCGCTCATCGCCGTCGGCACCACGATGCGCACCGCGGTCTGCCACGGCGTCGCGCCGAGCCCGAGCGAGGCGCTGCGAAGATGCTCCGGCACGCTCGAGAGCGCATCCTCGGCGATCGTGTAGATGATCGGGATGACCGCGAAGCCCATGAGGAAGCCGACGATCAGCGCGTTGCGCTGCACGTAGGTGTCGACGACGCTGCCCCGCGGATCGAAGCCCATCGTCGAGAGGACCGACGCGATCGCGAAGGTGAGCCCGAGGCAGAGGCCGGTGCCGCCGAGGAACTTCGCGAGCTGCGCCATCGCCGCGGCGCCGCGCCCGAGTCTCGCGATCGCATCGCGCCGAGCCCCGCCCATGACGAGCGAGACGAACCACCACGAGACGATCGACGCGATCGGCAGCAGCAGCAGCACCCACCCGCCCACCGGGCTCTCGTACGGCGAATCCTGCGGTCCTGGCCCCGTGGGCTTCCACGAGAGCCATCCCATGATGTCGCCCCCGAAGAGCAGTCGTTCGATCCACGGGCCCGAGACGAATCCGCCCGCCACGCCGAGGGCGGCGAAGAGCATCGCCAGCGGCACCCGCCACGCGGCGAGGCGATTCGCCCGCGCCGTCGGCACGAACTGCCAGAGGTGCGCTCCGACCAGCACCGCGAACGGCACGGCGACGAATGCGGCGAGGATCGCCGGCACCGCCCGCTCGACGAAGGGCGCGAAGACCAGCGCGGCCAGGAACCCGAGCACCACGCTCGGCAGGCTCGCCATGATCTCGATCGCCGGCTTGATCCTCGCCCGCGACTTGGGATGCAGATACTCGCTCGTGTAGATCGCGGCGAGGATCGCGAGCGGCGTCCCGAAGAGCATCGCGTAGAAGGTGGCCTTGATCGAACCGAAGATCAGCGGCACCAGCCCGAACTTCGGCTCGAAGTCGTCGGTGCCGGAGGAGCTCTGCCAGACGTGCTCGGGCTTCTCGTAGCCCTCGTACCAGACCTTGCCGAAGATCGATCCGAGCGTCGTCTGCGGATGGGGGATGTCGATCCCCCATCGGAAGAAGCCGTCCTTCGATGCGGTGAGCAGCCCGTCGTCCTTGGGGCTGATCGCGATCGCGGAGATCGCGGCCCGCTGCCCGTCCTGCGGCGGACACTCGGCGAGGAGCCGATCGTTGGTGACGTAGTAGAGCCGCGAGGATCCGTCGCCGAATCCGGCCGCCGCCATGCGGGTGCGGCTCGAGGAGGCGAGCGACGTCACCGCCGCGCCGGGACCTCCGGGCAGGACGTGCGCCAGGACGAGCCGCGATCCGTCGACGAGCTTCGCGGCCTCCTTCTCGTCGGACGGACGCACGCGAAACCACGTCTGCAGGCTCCCGCTCGAGTCGCCCACGAGCAGCGTGGTCTTCCCGATCATGAAGCCGATCGACGTGATCGTCGCGTCGTCGCGGTCGAGCAGGCTGAACCGCTCCGCGATCCTCGGCTCCCCGCGATCGCGGGTGTCGAGACGCAGCGCGCGACCGTCGTCCCACACGAGGATCGCCGAGTCGGCGCGGCCTTCGAGCAGGCAGTGGTCGGGCGGCCTTCCGCCGGCGATCTCCGCCGGAAGCTCCATCGATCCTCCGGTGGCGCGGATCGTCTCCTTCCGCGTCATCAGGTTGCGGATGATCGTGACCGCCTTCACATGGAAGGTCCGTTCCGCATCGACCGCCGCGAGGATCGGACCGCTCGGCAACATCGACACGTCGACGGCCTGGATCGGCGCGTCGGAGATCCGCACCGGATCGGAGAGCTTCGCGACGAAGCGTTGGGTGCGGAACGCGCCGGCCGGCGTGCGTTCGACGACCCCGGCTCCGCGCGGCTTCGCCTCGCCGACCGCGAGCCCGCGATACTCCGGCTCGATCCGCGAAGGCTCGACGAACTCCGGTTCGAACCCGAGCGACCCGTACCGGAGCGTGCCGTCGGCGAAGCCGAAGATCGCCTCGCCTCCGGTCGGGGCGAAGGACATCGCCGTGGGCGTGTCGTCGCCGAAGAGCGTTCGCCGCTCGAGTTCCCGGCCGGTCGCGGCCTCGAAGACCGACACCTCGCCGTCCGGAAAGACCGCGAGGCCGATCGTCTCATGCTCGTCGAGCGCGACGTGCCTTGGCGGAGCACCCTGCGCGCCGAGCAGGGCCGCGGATCCATTCCGCGGCTCCACCGATCCGGGCAGGAACAGCGGCACCGCCACCGCGACGAGGAACACGCACATCCCCACCACCGCGATGATCGTGGCGATGCCGGCGGTGGTGATCAGCGTCCTCGCCACCGCGTCGGCGACCTTCACGCGCACCGAGGTGGTGCGTCGGCGCACCCATCCGGTGAAGGTCGGCTCGGACACGCGGGAATCCTCGACGGGCGAAGGGAGAGACGGCGCTCCCGACGTCCGGCGGCGGGAGAGAGGAGGCACGAGACGGGTCCGAGGGCGCGGCCGCGGACGATCGAGGCGGATCCTCGGCGATCAATCCGTGATGCCGACGCGAGCGAGGTTGTCCTTCGCCACCGCGGCGGTCACGGGGAAGTACCCGCCCTTGAGCACCGCGGTCTGTCCGCTCCGGCTGAAAATGTACCGGATGAACTCGCGAGGCAACGGGGCGAGCCGGCTGCCGGGCTTGTAGTTCAGGTAGACGTAGAGGAACCGGGCCAGCGGGTACTCGCCGGTGTAGGCGTTCTCGGGGGTCGCGGCGACCATCGGGCTTCCCGAGTCGCGGGCGAGCGGGACCGCCCGGACGTCGGCGGTCAGGTAGCCGATGCCGCTGTAGCCGATCGCGTAGGGATCGTTGGCGACGCCTTGGATCACGGCGCTCGAACCGGGCTGCTCCTTGACGGAGTCCTTGAAGTCCCCGCCGAAGAGGGCCACATCCTTGAAGTAGCCGTAGGTGCCCGAGGCCGAGTTGCGCCCGTAGGTGCTGATGGGCTTGTCGGCCCACACGCCGGTCAGGCCCAGATCGCCCCACGTCCGGATGTCGCCCTTGAGCCCGCCCTTGCGGTTCTTCGAGAAGATCGCATCGACCTGCTGCAGGGTGAGGCCGGTCTTCGCGATCGGATTGTCCTTGTGGACGAAGACCGCCAGCATGTCGATCGAGGTCTCGAGCGGCGTGGGCTTGTAGCCGTACTTCTTCTCGAAGTCGTCCTCCTCCTTCGCCTTCATCGGCCGGCTCATCGGGGCGAACAGGGCGGTGCCCGCGATCAGGGCGACCGGCCCGGTCGACGACCCCTTGCCCTCGATCTCGACGTTGACGTTGGGATAGAAGACTCGGAAGCCTTCGGCCCAGAGCGTCATCTCGTTGTTCATCGTGTCGGAGCCGATGCTCTTGATGTTCCCGGAGACTCCCTGGACGGGGGTGTACTCCGGCAGGTCGGGGTCGACCGAGACCTGGGC
>JBMTTG010000167.1:0-6672 GCA_049449095.1 Phycisphaerales bacterium
GGTCTCCAAGCCGTCGAGGACGACCCGCGCGGCCCGGCCGCACGATCGGCGATTCGCAGCCCCCACCGTCGAACCGGTCGGCGCGGCGTGGCGAGGTCACTATGCTTCCCACCCCCGCTTGCGGGCGGGATCGGTTCGTCCAGCACACCCCTGAATCACCGACGGAGCGAGCCCCATGGCCCACGTCATCGCGGAACCCTGCATCGGCACCAAGGACACCTCGTGCGTCGACGTCTGCCCGGTCGACTGCATCCACCCTGCCAAGGGTGAGGGGACCTTCGAGGGATCGACGCAGCTCTTCATCGATCCCGACACCTGCATCGACTGCGGGCTGTGCGTCGACGAGTGCCCCGTCCAGGCGATCTTCCCGGAGGAGGATCTGCCGGAGGAGTGGCGGAAGTACATCCAGATCAACCGCGACTTCTACAAGCAGGCCTGATCGCGGGTCACGCCGCGGCGGCGGCGGGCCGTTCGACGCCCGCCGGGGAGTCGGCCCGTTCGGTGAAGTCCTCGGCTCGGCCGCGCAGGTCGACCGAGCTCGGCAGCGTCTTGCGGTAGCCGAGCTTCCGGATCACCTCGAGCACGTCGGTCCAGTTCGGGAACGCCTTGCCGTTGACCCGCTTGAACTCCTCGATCGCCACGAGGAAGAGGAACTGCTCGCGATTCATCTCGCCCTCCTCCGCGGCGCGGACGAAGTCGCTCAGCCGCCGGCCGGGGCCGCGGCGTCGTTCGAGATTGGTCTCGGAGGCGGGGACGATCGAGCGCCGGTCGACGCCGCTTCGCCGCTCGATCTCGGGCGACGGATCCGCGTCGAGGTTTCGAACTTCGGTGTTGCGGGGGGTGTCGGCCATCGACTTCTCCTCGGGATCGGCGCACCGATGTGGCGGCAAGGCCGCGGCGCGGACCGATAGACTCGTTCCGTCGCCGGTGATCGGCGGATCGACCCGCCGCCTGACCCTGTTGGTGACCGGATGAGCGAAACCGCCGCTTCGGCAACCCGCACAACCCTCAACGTCCGTGCCGCGCTGCTGGCCTGGATCCTTCCCGGACTCGGCCACGCTTCGCTCGGCGATCGTCGCCGCGGGCTGTTCGTCGGCGGCGGGGTGCTCGGGCTCTTCCTGGCCGGACTCCTCGTCGGCGGGCTCGACGTGGTCGATCGACGGGAGGATCACCTCTGGTTCCTGGCGCAAGCCGGCGCCGGTCCCGTCGCGTGGGTCGCCGACTTCGCCAACGCCAACCTCGTCGCGTCGGGCCGCTTCGGCGAACTGCTCGAAGCCCCGCATCCGGACCCGATGGCGCCGCGGGGCACGATGGTCCGCGTCTCGAGCCTGAAGAGCCTCGCCCATCCCAACGAGATGGGCACGCTCTTCGCGGCGATGGCCGGACTCATGAACGTGGTCGCGGTGCTCGATGCGCTCTCGCGTCGGCCGGTGGAGGCGAACTCGTGAGCGCCGTCCCCGCACTCCTCGCCTGGATCCCGTTCGTCGAGCCGCTTCCGGGCGTCGAGGGCTGGTGGATGCTGCTCGTGGTGCCGCTCTCCTTCGGCATCGCCCTCACCTACAAGGCGCTGCGCCTGCCGAAGCTCGACCACATCTGGCGGTCCGCCGGCGTCATGACCGTGCAGATCCTGCTCGGACTCTTCGGGCTCGCCTGCGCGTTCCTGATCCTCGTGCAGGTGGTGGTGCCGATGCTGCCGGCGGACTGACCGTCACGTCGCTTCGGGCGACTCGCCGCCCGCGCGCCGCACGCCGCGGCCTGGCCGAAGGCTGTTCACGTTCGCGGCGCCACGGCGGGATGACCCCCTCGGAGGCGGCTTCCGCGCAGCGCTCTTGCGTCCGATCCGAGGTCCACGACCGGAGATCACGCGCTTGCCGCCGGCTCCGCCAGATCCGCCAGACCCACCGGCACGCTCGCCGCTCGCCCGCTCGCCGCCCCGCGTCGTCTTCTTCGCGGTGGTCTTGCTCGGCGGTCGCCCGGAGGATCGCTCGGCCTTGCGGGCCGCCGGCTTGCTTGGGTCGGTTCGACGCTCGCGGCGCGGCGTCGCCGGCGCGAGCAGTTCGCTCGGCGTGGGCTCCGCGTCGATCGCGAGGCCGGCGAGCTTCGTGATCGCTCGCCATCGGTCGGCCTCGTCCTCGCCCCGGAAGGAGATCGATCCGCCGACGCCGCCGCCGTGGGCGCCGCGACCCACGCGATGGACCCACTCCTCAGGCGCCAACGGCAGGTCGTAGTTGACGACGAGTCGGATCCCCGGGACGTGCAGGCCGCGGGCTGCGACATCGGTCGCCACGAGCACGCCGAGCCGGCCCGCCGAGAAGCCTTCGAGCGCCGCGGTCCGCTGCCGCGGCGTGCGATCGCCGTGCAGCATGCCGACCTTGAGGCCGTTTCGCCGCAGGGCCTCGCCGACCCAGCCGACTCGCCGTCGCGTGCGCGCGAAGACGAGCACGCCCGCGGGGGATCCGCCGAGCAGGGAGAGCAGCATCGGAACCTTGCTCGCCTCGGGCACCCTGAAGAGCCGGTGCGTCAGATGGGGCGCCGCGGCGTTGCGCACGCCGACCTCGACCCGCTCGGGATCGGTCAGGAACTCGTCGACGAGCTTCTCGACCTCCTTGGGCAGCGTCGCGGTGAAGAGCATCCGCTGCGGGTTCGCCGCGGTGCGCTCGAGCAGCCATCGGACCTGCGGCAGGAATCCCAGGTCGAGCATGCGATCGGCCTCGTCGACCACCACCTGCTCGACGAAGGCGAGCGTCATGGCGTCGGCCTCGAGCAGCTCGCGGAGCCGTCCCGGCGTGCCGACGAGGATGTCGACGCCCTTGGAGAGCGCCTCCTTCTGCGGCGTGATCGCGCTCTTGCCGGTGACGACGAGGGTTCGCAGGACGAGTCCCTTCACGAGCCGCGCGAGTTCCTCCTCGACCTGCGCGGCGAGTTCGCGGGTCGGGCAGACCACGAGTGCGCGAAGCCGCGTGCGAGGATCCACGCGGCGCTTGCCGCTTGCGGCCGGCGGATTCCGCAGCAGCCGCTGCGCGAGGGGAAGCCCGAAGGCGATCGTCTTGCCGGTGCCGGTGGGTGCGAGGGCGACGACGTCGCGGCCCGCGAGGCCCGCCGGCAGCGCCAGGGCCTGGATCGGCCGCGCCTCCGTGAAGCCCATCGCCTCGAGCGTGCGAAGGAGGCGGTGGTCGTCGGTGAGTTCGTCGAAGCGCATGGGGCGTGGATCCGTGGCGGCGAGTTCTCGCCCCTGATGCGGTCCGGGAAGAGGCGAGCCGCCGCCTCGATGCCGCCAGGCGCCGGCGTGATTGGACCGCCTCGGACGCCCTGAAGGCCCGGTCTCGTTGACCGTGCCCGCCGCGGGAGCACGTTAGCAGCGGAGGGTCGACCGATCCGCGGACAGAACGCGACGCGATCCGGATGCGTATCGAGGGATGGAAGCCGCGAGTCGACGACCCCCCAGGGAAACCCAAGAGATGGACCGCGAGATGCCCGAACGAGAGGACGCGAGGACGCCGGGGCATCACCCCGTCGGTCTGGCGCCGCTCGAGGCGCGGATCGTCGCGGCGGTTCCCGACCAGGCTTCCTTCGACGAATCGTCGCCGCCTGCGACGCTTCGGATCCGTCCGATGCATCTCTCGCAGGCGATCGAGGTCTGGACGCAGGAACTTCCCTCGCCGGCTTGGACCGTGGTGGTCGGAGCCTCCACCGACGAATCATCCGCCGCGGACCGCGACGCGATCGAGGCCATGACCCGTCGAAGCCGCGAACGCCTTGGCGTTTCGCCGTCGGCGGCGACTTCCGGCGCGATGCAGGAGCCGCTGCTGCTCGACGACGAGGAGTTCGAGTTGCTCGCTGGCGCCGCGTCGTGGCGATCGTTGACGGCGATCCGCATCGAGGGACCGGTCGATGCCGGCGACGTCGAGGCGATCCTGGCCACGATCCGGGCGGGGCGGCCGGCGATCAGCGGCGATCTTCGGGCCGTCGCGACGCTCCGGGTCGAGGCCGGCGGCGGGCTCGAGTTCGCGGCCCGATCGATGCGCCCGATCGCGAGGCTCGTGGCCGAGGATCTCGCCTGCTATGCCGCCGCGGTCCTTCGCCGAAGCGCCGACGAGGTCTCGCGGCCGCCGCTGCACCAGGTCCTGAGGCTGCTCGAGTCCTCCGGATCGATCTCGGTCCGGCCCGAGGAGACCGACGTCTTCGCGGAGTCGATCGACGTCGGGGTGTCGACCTCCGCCGCGGGCGATCGCCCCGCCGACCGCTCGCTGATCTACGACCTGCCGAGCGATACCTGGCACGACGAGTAGGGCACGACGAGTAGCCGCCCTTCGGCGTCGAGCGATCGACGTCGAGGCGTCGATACTCTCCGTCAGTGCTTCCCCAGGCCCTCTCGAACCTCCGCGGAAGGATCGTCGCGATGCTCGCGATCGCGGCGACGGTCGCGGTGGTCGCGTGGCTCCTGCTCGGCGACCGCACCGATCGCACCCCGATCAAGGTCGGCATCCTCCACAGCCTGACGGGCACGATGTCCGCCAGCGAGTCGCCGGTCGTCGACGGATGCCTCCTGGCGATCGAACAGATCAACGAGGCCGGCGGCGTGCTCGGCCGGCCGGTCGAGGCGATCGTCCGGGACGGCGCGAGCGATCCCGCGACCTTCGCCCGCGAGGCGGAGCGGCTTCTCGAGGACGACGGCGTCGCGGCGATCTTCGGATGCTGGACCTCCGCGAGCCGCAAGGAGGTCCGTCCGGTGGTCGAGCGCCTCGGCGGCGTGCTCTTCTATCCGGTGCAGTACGAAGGCCTCGAGCAGTCGCCGCGGATCGTCTACCTCGGCGCTGCGCCCAACCAGCAGATCATCCCGGCGGTCCGCTGGACGCTCGCGAACCTCGGCAAGCGGGTCTTTCTGGTCGGCAGCGACTACGTCTTCCCGCGGGTCGCCAACGCGATCATCCGCGACCAGGTCGAGGCGACCGGCGGCGAGGTGGTCGGCGAGGCGTACCTGCCGCTGGGAGCGCGACGCGTGGACGAGGTCGTGGCCGCGATCGTCGCGGCGAAGCCCGACGCGATCCTCAACACCGTCAACGGCGACACCAACACGGCACTCTTCAAGGCCCTTCGTGCCGCCGGCGTGACGCCCGCGAGCATCCCGACGATCAGCTTCTCGATCGGCGAGCCGGAACTCGCCGCGATGGACGCGTCGACCCTCGCCGGCGACTACGTCGCGTGGAACTACTTCCAGTCGCTCGACACCCCCGAGAACGAGGCGTTCGTCGAGGCCTATCGCGAACGCTTCGGCCGCGACCGGCTGCTGAGCGATCCGGTCGAGGCTGGGCATCTCGCGGTGAAGCTCTGGGCCGCGGCGGTCGAGGACTCGATGGATCCCTCGCCCGACGGGGCGCTCCGCGGGATCGGGCGTCGGCATGTCGCGGCGCCGCACGGTCCGGTCTCGATCGATGCGAGGACCCATCATGCGTGGAAGACCGCCCGCATCGGTCGCATTCGCGGCGATGGCGAGATCGAGGAGGTCTGGAGTTCCGGCGCGCCGATGCGACCGGTGCCGTTCCCGGGCTGGCGTCTCCGGACGGAATGGGAGCAGGTGCTCTCGGATCTGCGTCGGGGCTGGGGCGGCTCCTGGGCGGCCCCGGCCAGCGCGGGGGAGGCAGGCCCATGAGCGATCGCGGCGAGGCGGGCTCGATGGCGATGTCGCTCGGCTCGATCCGCGCGACGCTGCTCGCGTGGTTCCTGATCATCGCCCTCGGCTCGGTCGCGATCGTCGCGATCCTGGCGTCGAACTTCACCGAGCGAAGCCTCGAGCGAGCGATCCTCTCGAATCTCGCGGCGCTCGCCGAGACCCGCGCGGTGCAGATCGAGGAACTCGTCGACGCGAGGGTCTCCGCGGTCGCGGCGCTGTCGCGCGATCCGACCCTCGTCGAGGCGTTCGACTCGCTGCTGGCCGGCGAGAGCCCCTCGCCACAGCTCGCCGCGGCGCTCGGCACCTTCGCCGAGGGGCTCGGGCTCACCTCGCTCTCGCTGGTCGCCCTCGACGGCCGCGTGCTGGCGAGCTTCGGCACCGGAACGAAGCCGCTCCGGGGCGGCGATCTCCGCGAAGCGCCGTGGGCGGGCGGTCCGCTCGCGGCGGCGGTCGATCGTGCGAGCACGCTCCTTCAGGCGGATCTTGCCGGACTTCAACCCATTCCCGGCCGGCGCCGTCCGGCGCTCTTCGCAACCGGCCCGGTCTTCGCCGGCCCGCGGGTCGCCGGTGTGCTCGCGGCGCAGATCGACGAGGCGCCGATCGATGCGGCGATCGGCGACGTCACCGGGCTTGGCGAGACCGGGCAGACCGTGGCGGTCTATCTCGACGGCGGATCGCTGCGCCTCGCGACGCCGCTTCGCGAGGATCCCGACGCGGCGGGCATCCGCACGCTCGCCGACGCGTCCGGTCCCTACCGCCGTGCGGTCCGCGGCGACGGCTCGGTCGGCTACGCGACGGGCCCGGGAGGCCGCGAGGTGATCGGCGCCTGGTTCCATCTGCCGGCGCTTCGATGGTCGGTCTCGGTCGAGCAGGATGCTGCGGAGGCCTTCGCGCCAGCGCGACGCCAGGCGCTCGCGATCCTCGCGGTCGCCGGTGCGACGGCGATCCCCGCGGTGCTCGTGGCGCTGGGAGTGGCGGGGCGCTTGGCGCGCCCGATCCGC
>JBMTTG010000168.1:0-6651 GCA_049449095.1 Phycisphaerales bacterium
CCTTACTCCTCTCTCCTTACTCCTCTCTCCTTTCTCCTCTCTCCTCTTCTCGCTCCGGGCGCAGCCCGGAGCGCCGCCTACACTGCAAGCCCATGGACGTCGCGAGTCCGCGAGAACCCGAGGTCGATCGGAACCCTGCCGCGCCCTCGCCTCACCCGCCGCGACTCCCCCGCCACATCGCCGTGATCATGGATGGCAACGGGCGCTGGGCCGCGCAGCGCGGCATGCCACGGGTGCTCGGTCATCGCCAAGGCGCCGAGAGCGTTCGCCGGATCGTGACCGAATGTGCAAGGCTCGGCGTCGAGGCGCTCACGCTCTACTCCTTCTCGAGCGAGAACTGGAAGCGCCCCGCGGAAGAGGTCGACGCGCTCATGCTCCTCTGCCGCGAGTACCTCGCCGCGGAGCGTGCGACGCTGCTCGAGAACGGCATCCGCTTCCGCCGCATCGGCCGCGACGAGGGCATGCCCGCCTCGGTCCTCGCGGCGCTCGCCGAGAGCGAGGCGGCGACGGCGGGCGGCACCCGGATGACCCTCGTTCTGGCCCTCAACTACGGCAGCCGTCAGGAGATCGTCGACGCCGCCCGGGCGCTGGCCCGCGACGCCCGCGACGGCCGGCTCGATCCGGAGTCGATCGACGAGGCGGCGTTCGCGTCCCGCCTGTCGACGGTCGGCCTGCCCGACCCCGATCTGCTCATCCGGACCGCCGGGGAGATGCGGGTCTCCAACTACCTCCTCTGGCAGATCAGCTACGCGGAGCTCCACGTGACCGACGTGCTCTGGCCGGACTTCGCCGAAGCGGACCTGCACCGCGCGATCGAGGACTTCGCCTCACGGAACCGCAAGTTCGGGGGGCTCGAATCCACCGCGGTCGCGGGAGACAACCTCGATCAGGCGGTTGCCCGGACGCGGTGATGGACTCATACTCGACGGGTCGAGGTTCGATCGCGCGGGTGGCAGGTACGCACCCGGCCACGTCGGAACCGATCCCCGCGGCCGCCTGGGGCGGTCCAAGGGCCGGAACGGAGGTTCCGGATCGATCATCAACCCGGTTCGGCGCCCTCCCCAAGGCCCGGACGCATCGGTCGCCACGGAGGAGCAGCGTCTTGGTTCCCGAATCGAACTCGCCGACGGCACGCCGTTCCCGGGCTCGCGGCGTGCGGACGAGCCCGCTTCTCGTGCCCGCGATCGCGTCGGCGGCCATCCTGCTCGGATCGCCCGCCGCCCTGGCCCAATGCGGTGATCCGCTCACCGGCTCCTGCTGCATGCCCCACGGGACCGGTGGCTGCGACGACCTCGGCTGCTGCGTCACCGTCGGGAACATCGACTTCTCCTGCCTCGTCGAGTGGGACTCCGTCTGTGCGGCCTTGGCGGTCGAGCTCTGCGGCAACCTGTGCGTCGACGAGTTCCTGCCCGAGCCCGAGCCGCAGGCGAATGCCGCCTACGGCATCGCCCTCGACTGGGCCGACGGCCCCTTCATCGACGACGCCGCCGTGGTTGCGGTCGGGAGCTACCTCCGCAACGACACCAGCGGCGCGAAGACGATCCCCAACGCCGGCTCGATGACGATCCTTCGCCGCGGCGCCGACGGCCTCTGGCAGGAGGACGCCACGCTCTTCGCGACCGTTCCCGTGCCGGCCACCTACTTCGGCCGGAGCGTGGCGATCTCGAAGGGCGCGACGGGGAACTTCGCCTACGCCATCGCCGGCGCCTATCGCGACTCGCAGGTTGCGCCGCAGCGTGGCGCCGCCCACGTGTTCGTCTCGAACGTGCCGGGATCGTGGTCGGCGTCGACGGTGCTTCGCCCGACCTTCTCCCAGGGCGCCGTCGCCAACGAGTGGTTCGGCTTCGCGGTCGCCGCAGGGCATGTGCCGAGCAACGGCTCGTTCGCCGGCGGCGACGAGATCCTCGTCGGGGCACCGCGCGGCAACATCAGCGCCCGCGGCACGGTCTACGCCTACCGCCGCAACGGCAAGGCGTGGGACTTCCAGATCAAGATCAACCCGCTCAGCAGCGCGTCCTACAACGGAAGCCAGTTCGGCTGGTCGCTCGACTTCGAGCCGAACCTGCTCGTCGGGCAGAACGAGAACCCGCTGCCGGCGCCCTACAAGGTCCTCGTGATCGGCGCGCCGGGCTACAACGCCTCCGCCGGGCGGGTCTTCGTCGCGGAAAAGCTCGCGAGCACCGACTGGACCGCGACCCCGCAGAAGACCCTCGCCATCGCCGGTCTCGTGCCAGGGGACCGCTACGGCGAGGCGGTCGCCATCGCCTCGCGCTTCGTGGCGATCGGCATTCCCGGCAAGAACGGTGCCCGCGGCGCGGTGCAGATCTTCGAGCGGATCGGCAACACCGTCTCCAACTGGCGGAACCGGCTGCAGATCGCGCCGGAGGGCCTGCTGCCCGACGACCGCTTCGGGAGCGCCGTGAGCCTGAAGCAGTGGTGGAACGGGCAGATCCTGCTCGCGGTCGGAGCCCGCGGCGACGCGACCAACCTCGCCCAGAGCGGCGCGGTGTACCTCTATCTGTGGACGCCGGGCGATCCGCCCGATGCGTGGCTGCCGCTCGGCAAGTACTTCGACGTGGTGCCCGAGCTCGGTGCGCAGTTCGGGTTCTCCGTCGCCGCCGGCGACATCCAAACCATCGTCGGCGCGCCCTTCTCGAACACCGCGGTGCCCGGCCCGCCGGCGACCGTCCTCAACAATGCCGGTGAAGCCCAGGGAGTGTTCCCGTGACGAGCCTCGCTCGAATGCTCCTTCTCCACCTTGCGACGTTCGTCGTGGTGCTGGCCGCACCGGCGGCCGCACAGACCGGCCTCGGCACCGATCCCGCCGCCAAGGGCGGCGCTCCGCAGGGACTCGTCGGCGGCGGCTTCGACAGTTGCGGGACCGGCGGCAACTGCTTCGTGCCGAACCTGTTCGAGCCGGGTTGCGAGGACGCGGCCTGCTGCGAGGTCGTTTGCGACACCGAGCCGATCTGCTGCGAGGTCGCGTGGGACAAGCTCTGCGTGGCGCTTGCCAAGAAGCTCTGCAATGCCTGCGGATCGGGCTCGAACAGCTGCTTCGAGGTCTCCGACCTTCCCAACTGCAACGAGGTCGAGGTGTGCCTCGCGGTATGCGACGTCGATCCGACCTGCTGCGACGTCGCGTGGGACGCCGACTGCGTGCGGAAGGCCTTCGAGCTCTGCGGCTCCTGCGGCTCTCCCTGCAACGGCTCCTGCTTCGAGGCGCATCCGGATCGTCCCGGCTGCCGGGACAGCGAGTGCTGCGATGCGGTCTGCCTGTTCGATTCTCGCTGCTGCGACGTGGCGTGGGACCAGTCCTGCGCGAACCTTGCTTCGGAGGTCTGCTTCGGCTGCGGCAGCGCCGGCGCCGGAAACTGCTGCTACGAGAACGGCACGCCCTACTGCAACAACGGCGGCTGCTGCGACACCGTCTGCGAGCTTGATCCGTACTGCTGCGAGGTCCGCTGGGATCGCCGCTGCGCCGACTTCGCGACCAGCCTCTGCGATCTGCCGACCTGTCGCTGCGGTGTCGGCGGCGACGAGGCCAACTGCAAGGCGACCCATCCCCTGCCGGGCTGCAGCAACTTCAACTGCTGCAACGACGTCTGTGCGCAGGATCCCTTCTGCTGCGCGATCGAGTGGGATCTCGCCTGCGTGCGCTCCGCCGACTTCCTCTGCTCCTCGATCGAGACCTGCGGCATCCCCGGCACCGGCAGCTGCTTCGTGCCGCATCCTTCGCCGGGCTGCGATACCGCCGGCTGCTGCGAGCGGGTCTGCACCTTCACGACCTTCGAGGGCACGCAGCCGTTCGCCTACTGCTGCGATATCTCCTGGGACGAGGACTGCGCCCGCGCGGCCTTCGAGTTCTGCAACGAGTGCGGCGACATCGCCTCGGGATCCTGCTACGCCCCGCACGGCAATCCCCACTGCAACGACCAGGCCTGCTGCGAAGCGGTCTGCCAGATCGACGACTTCTGCTGCGGCGTCCTGTGGGACGACCTCTGCGTCTCCCTCGCCCGCGCTTCGTGCGAGGATCCGATCGGCCGCTGCGGCTCGAGCCAGGTGCGTCCGTGCCTCGTGCCTTCGGCGCTTGGCGGCTGCACCGATGACGCCTGCTGCACCAAGATCTGCACCATCGTCGACCCCTATTGCTGCGAGGTCCGCTGGGATCAGGTCTGTGTGGCGCAGGCCGCGTCGCTCTGCAACGACCTCCTGCTGCCCACCCCCGGCCGCGGCCCCTGCCTCGAGCCGCACCCGGTGCCGGGCTGCTCCGACGACATCTGCGCCTCGGCGGTGTGCGAGGTGATCCCCGAGTGCTGCCTGCTCGGCTGGGACGCCCGCTGCGTCGCCGCGGCGCGGGCGATCTGCGTGAATCCCGACTCCGGCGACGGCATCGGACCCTGCAACCAGATCCACCAGTCGACCGGCTGCGAGGACCGCTCCTGCGAGTCGGTGGTCTGCTTCATCGATCCGAGCTGCTGCCAGACCGCGTGGGACGCCGAGTGCGTCAGCCTCGCCAACTTCAACTGCAACCCGGCCTCGAGCTGGAACTGCCCGTGCGAAGGCAGCTGCCTCGAGGCGAAGGACACGCCCGGCTGCCGCGACAAGAGCTGCTGCTCGGGCGTCTGTCGGCTCGATCCATCCTGCTGCGAGGTCGAGTGGGACGACTCGTGCGTGACGATCGCCCGCGCGGTCTGCTGCGGGCTTGCCGAGTGCGGCAATCCCTGTGCGGGCAGCTGCCTCCTCGTGCACGACACGCCGCGATGCTCCGACGGCTTCTGCTGCGAGACGGTCTGCGACATCGACCCGCTCTGCTGCACGTCGCGGTGGGACGCCCTGTGCGTCGAGATCGCCCTCGACCGATGCACCGGGGCGTGCGGCCTGCCGACCTCGGGCAGCTGCTACGTCGCCAACGGCACGCCGGGCTGCGACGACGCGGCGTGCTGCGGCCTCGTCTGCGACGAGTCGGCGGGCGGCGACAGCTTCTGCTGCGACACCGAGTGGGACGACACCTGCCGCCAGCTTGCGATCAAGCTCTGCAGCCCGCCCGAGTGCGGCGACTTCCTCGCGGGCGACTGCTGCGTGCCGCACGAGACCGCCAACTGCCGCGACACCGACTGCTGCGAGGCGGTCTGCAAGGTCGACACCTTCTGCTGCGACGTGCGATGGGACGACACGTGCGTCTCGCTCGCCCGCAACGAGAGTCTCTGTCAGGACTGCCAGCTCGAGTGCGGCGACCCCTGCGCGGGCCCGTGCTGCGTCGCCGGCGCCACGCCCTACTGCAGCGATGGCGAGTGCTGCGAGGCGGTCTGCCTCGTCGACACCTTCTGCTGCGACGGGCGATGGGACGAGTTCTGCGCCGCGACCGCCCGCAGCCTCGGCAACCCCGGCGGCCCCTGTGCCGACGCCTGCCCGGTGCCGCAGTGCGGCGACCCGGCGGCGGGCAACTGCTGCAAGCCCAACGGCACGCCCAACTGCAGCGACGAATCCTGCTGCGAGACGGTGTGCGACATCGACATTTTCTGCTGCGACTCGGCCTGGGACCTGACCTGCACGCTGCTCGCGGTCGACAACTGCGACGACCTCTGCGGCGGCGGGCTCGCCTGCGGCGATCCGGGCGCCGGCCCGTGCGACGAGGTGCACGAGGATCCCTACTGCGACGACGAAGGCTGCTGCGAGTTCGTCTGCCTGCTCGACGTCACCTGCTGCTCGGTGAGCTGGGATGTGGGCTGCGTGGCGCTGGCGGACCTCGTCTGCAGCCCGTGATCGAGAACCTCCAGCCGTCCTCGCCATGAGCGCCGATCAGCCCCAGGCTCCCGTCAGCGGCGACACCATGCGGACCGCCCTTGCCGCGGATCGCACACTGCTCGCGTGGGTGCGGACCGGCATCGCCCTCATGGGCTTCGGATTCTTCATCGAGCGGTTCGGGATCGTGCTGCGGGAGTTCGCGATGGCCCAGGGCCTCGAGATGCCCCCGTCGCATCGGTTCTCGGCATGGCTCGGGCTGGCGCTCGTCGTGGTCGGCATCGTCGCCCTCGTCGGCGGAGCGCTCGAGCATCGCGCGGCGATCCGCGACCTGGGCGATCTCGATCGACGCGGGCGATCGCGCCTTGGGCCGATCCTCGCCTGGTCGCTCGCGGCGATCGGGGTGGCGATGGCGATCTTCCTCGCCGTGATCGCCTGACCAGTCCTGGCGCCGCCACGCCATCGTCCGAAGCGGTGGGTCCGCGGCGCGGCTTGTGCGCCTCGCGTTCCGGGCTCGATCCGAATCGGCTCGTTGCTCGACGAGCCGCCCCCGTCGCCGGATCGCGAGCGGTACGCTCCCGAGATGACCGCCCAGAACCCGACCGTCGTCACCCGCTTCGCGCCAAGCCCCTCCGGCAACCTCCACGTCGGCGGCGCCCGCACGGCGCTCTTCTGCTACGCCTTCGCGAAGGGACGCGGCGGGAAGTTCGTCCTTCGCATCGAGGACACCGACCAGAAGCGGTCCTCCGACGCGGCGAGCCTGGGGTTCCTCAAGGACCTCGACTGGCTCGGCCTGCGTTGGGACGAGGGACCGACCTTCGAGGCACCCGACGGCCTCGTCGTCGGCGGCGGCGCGCACGGGCCCTACTTCCAGTCGCAGCGGCTCGAGATCTACGACGCGGCGATCGA
>JBMTTG010000169.1:0-6552 GCA_049449095.1 Phycisphaerales bacterium
GTGCTGATCGAGAAGATCCGGCAGGATGGGCTTGGGGTCTTCTGAGAAGCGGCGAGGAGGAGACGAGGAGCAGAGGAGACGAACCTCGAGCCTCCCGCCGCACGCATCAAGTGCAGCGCTTCGCCCTCCGGGTCCATTCCGTCCATTCCGTCCATCCCGTCCATGGGATCGCTTGCCGAGCGATGCGAGCGCCCGCCGTGTGACGTGGCCAGCGACCCACTGCGAAACACCACGGCCCGCCGTTGCCGGCGGGCCGTGTGAGAACCTCATCGAACCGTTCGAGCCGGCTCAGTCGGTGATGATCGCCACCTCGACCCGGCGCGACTTCGCCTTGGTCTCGCGCGGCATCTCGGGGCCGAAGCTCGTGTAGGACATGTTCTTGCCGGAGAGCCCCTTCGACGAGAGGAACTGCCCGACCTCGTAGGCCCGCTGGAAGCCGAGGTGGTAGTTGCTCGGGAAGTTGCTCTTGCGGATCGGATCGGTGTCGGTGAACCCGACGAGCCGGATCGGCTGATTCGGGAACTCCTTCTTGATCTGCGCGGCGAGCCGCTCGAGCGTCTGCTTGGCGTTCGCCTTCAGGTTCGTCGAGCCGCTGTCGAAGAGCACATCGCCTTCGATCACCGCGACGATCTCACCCGCGCGACCTTCGATGGTCACGCCCTCGAGGTCGACCGCAAAGCCCGCGGGCGCCCGACTCGACACCGTGGTCAGATCGCCGCGCAACTTGGCGTTCTCCGCCTCGAGCGATCGGCGCTGCGAGTCCGCATCGTCGAGCTGGGTGCGAAGCGTCTGCACCTGATCGCGCAGCCCCGCGTTCTCGTCCATCAGAAGGGCTTCCTTCTTCTTCGCTGCATCGCAGCCCGCGAAGAAGGTCGCCACCGCCACCGCCGCCACCGCCATCACGCGTGTCCGTCGCATGCTCAAGGCATCCTTTCCATCGTTCCGTGCGCGAGACCCAGGGAAATGCCGCCCGCGGGCAGCCCGTCCTTCGAGATCGTGGGCTCCATCCCGACCTCGGGTCGCATTGAACCCGCCCCGATCGAGGCTGTAAAGCGAGCCTCGCCGGCGAGGCGCTCCCGCACGTCGGGCGGCAGCACCGTGTCGCGCACCTCGACAACGATCGGGCGGCCGAGCACCACGAATGCCGCGGCGAGCGCCAGATGCGGGCCGTAGGGGATCTCGCGCCCGCGACGCCCCGCCTCCTTCAGCCCTCCCCCCAGCCAGCCGGCAGCGAGGAGTCCCGAGATCGCCGCCGCCGCGATCCCGAAGAACGGCGCGATCAGGAAGACCGCGACCGCGTCGGCCCATCCGAGCACCGCGCCGATCGCTGCGAGCAGATGCACATCGCCGAGCCCCATCGCCTCGCGCCCGAAGGCGAACGTCCCGAGGATCCGGATGCCCCAAACCATTGCGCCACCGACGAGATAGCCGACCCCGACCGCGGCCAACGCGACCAGCCAGTCCGGAAGCAGCACACCTTCCACGCGGTTCCCGATCACCCAGCCGACCACCCCGCCGACCACGATCAAGCCGATCTGCCACGCCTCGCGCAGGCACTCCCGCCGCGCGTGGGGATAGTCGCCAAGCGTCTCGCCCGCTTGGACATACGACTCGTAGTCGGCGAACGAGGGCTTCATCCAGCCCCGCCGCAGGAGCAGCGTCAGCACGCCCGCCCCGAGCACGCCGCCAAAGGCCGCAAAGGCGGTCGCCGTCGAGGGGATCGGCAGCGGCACCGATGGGCTGTCGAGGCTCACCCGGAATCCCGGCTCGAGCGTCGTCTGCAGCGGCCATGCGACCGCGGCGATCGCGGCCATCACCAAGGTCAGCGAGAGCGGGATCAGAAAGGTCTTCGCATCGATCAGAGTGATCGGCACCAGGATCGCGAGCATCGAGAGCACTGCGAGGCACGCCGGCCAACTGCCGCCGAACTGCCGCTCGACCCACCAGTCGCCGGTGCCGGCGGTCCACCAGCTGCCCGGCGCCGGGAGGTAGAGCATCAGGAAGGTCGCGACGAACAACAGCCCCAGCACCACCTCGACCAGCACGTACTGCGGGCTGATCGGCGTCCCGCATCGCTTGCAGCGGCCCCGAAGCAGGAGCCACCCGAGCACCGGAAGGTTCTCCTTCCACGAAAGCAGGCCGCCGCAGACCGGGCATCGGCTCGGCGGCGAGACGAGGCTCGCCCCGCGCGGCATCCGATGCGCGACCACATTCACGAAGCTCCCGATCGACGCCCCGAACGCAAACAAGAAGAGCGACCAGACCACCCACTGCGCGATCGCGATCGAGCGGACCTCGCCCGCGCTGCCGGAGAACCAGCCCGACGCGGCATCCGCGAGGGTGGTCAGGCCGACCAAAGGCTCGATCACCGCTCGCGCTCGGTTCCGGCGTCGTCCCCCGCGGCCTCGACGTCGGCGAGCGTCAGTTCCCGAACCTGACTCTCGGCGGCGGAGAGCACCGCCTCGCAGCGGCGAAGCAACTGCACCCCCCGGCGGTACTCCGCGATCGACGCCTCGAGGCCGATCTCGCCCTGCTCGATCTGATCGATCAACGCCTCGAGCGCCGCGATCGCCTCCTCGTAGCCCATCGAGGCGATCTCCTCCGGCAGAGGCTCGGGGGCGTTTTCGCGGTCAGAGGTCGTTCGCTTGGCCACGTCACGAATGTACCGAAGTCGCGCTCGGCCCTGGGCGACGCTCCGCTCCGGCCAGGGACCGCCCCGCCACCCTTGCCTCGCCGCGTCCGCGCCATCCCGCGTGCAGTTGCATCGCCGTGCCCGAGGGAAACGCCACGCGAGCGGCCGACCGCGGCCCGATTCGGCGATCGGCGCGGGCCGTGGCTTGCCCCCGCGTCTCAAGCGTTCCATCGATCAGCGTTTGCCGCGTGCCAGCTGCTCGAACGGATCGCCCGCGGCACGCTCGGCGACCTTCGTCTCGAGCACCCCGTCGGCGACGGCCACCTTCAGCGAACTGCCCGGTCCGACCGCCGCCACCGACCGCACGAGCCGCCCTTCCGAGTCGACCACGATCGCGAAGCCGCGCTCGAGCACCGAGGCCGGCCCGACGGCTCGCAGTCTCGCCGCGGCGCCGCCCACCCGACCTTGTGCCAACCGCAGCCGGGTCTCGCTCGCGATCCGCAGTCGCCGCCCGAGCGACTCCATCTCGCGCCGATCCGGCACCGCCTCTCGCAAGGCCTGCCGCAAGCGAGCCGCTCGCCCCTCCTGCTCGCGCCGCGCGAGCCGCAGCCGCGCCTCGAGCGATCGCGCCAGCAAGCGTCGGAGATCGGCGAGCCGCGTCGCCTCGCGGAGCAGCCTCGCACCGGGCTTCCGCAGGAACTCGTGCTGCGCGGAGAGCCTGAACCGCGCTCGCTCCTCCGCCGCGCGGGTGCGAAGCGCCGTCGCGAGACGCTGCGCGTCCTTCGCGAGTTGGGCGGCGAGTTCCCGGCGCGACGGCAGCAGCCTCGTCATCGCGAGCGACGGCGTCGACTCCCGCACATCCGCCACCAGTTCGATCACCGAGGTGTCGCTCTCGTGGCCGATCGCCGCGACGAGCGGGGTGCGGCAGGCGAAGACCGCGTCCGCGACGACCCGCTCGTTGAACGCCCAGAGATCCTCGAGGCTTCCTCCGCCGCGGGTCACGCAGATCGCGTCGATCCCCAGGTTCGCCGCCGCCCGATCCAGCAGCCCGATCGCCCGCGCGACCTCCTCCGCCGCGCCGACCCCCTGCACCTTGACCGGCACCACGAGCACGTCGACCGCGGGCATGCGTTCCCGCGCGGTGCGCAGGCAGTCGGCGAGGGCGGCGCTGTTGGCGCCAGTCACCAGCGCGATCCGTCGTGGGAACGCGGGCAGCGGCTTCTTGCGGGCCGGATCGAAGTAGCCGAGCGCTCGCAGCGCCTCGCACATCTCGCGAAGCCTCGCCTCGAGCGACCCGAGCCCGACCGGCGTGATGCGATGCACGTAGATCTGCGTCTTGCCGTACTTGGCGAAGTGGCCCACCTGCCCGCGGATCTCGACCGAGTCGCCGTTGCGGGGAATGGCCGAGAGCTCCCGCAGCTGCGAGGCCCACATCACGCAGGGAATCACCGCCTCCTCGTCCTTCAGCGAGAAGTAGAGATGGCGGTTGTGGCTCAGGTTGCTCACCTCGCCGACCACCCGCAGCCGCGAAGGAAGCGTCGACAGCGCTCCGCCGATCAGTTCCGAGAGCTCGGTCACCGAGAGCGGCGGCGGCTCCTCGCGTCGACGTTCGCTCGGCGGCTCTGCCGAAGTCGGCGGCGGTTCGCCGATCGGCGCAGCGGATTCCGATCCCTCCCGAGCCGGCTCCGCCGACGCTGCGAAGAGATCGAACTGGCCGCCGGCGTCGGGATCGCCGCCGCGAGCCTTCTTCGGATCGAAGAACCGCCGTGCCACCCTCGTATCGTACGGACCGCCGGCTCCCGGCCTTCCGCATGCACGACGACTCGACGATCACCCTCGCCACGCCGCTCGCCTCGGTCCGCGCCATCCCCGCCGCGGTGGCGAAGTCGCTCGCGACGCTCGACGTGCACACCGTCGGCGAACTCGTGCGGCATCTTCCGATGCGCCACGAGCAGGAGGAGGCCGAATCTTCGATCGCCGACGCTCGCCAGCTCGTCGAATCGGGAAGCACCGCGAACCTCTCGCTGCGCGGCACCATCGCCTCGGTGCGGATGCGTCACGGCCGCATGACGCGGGTGGAGGCGACCCTCGAGGACGACTCGGGCTCCGCCCTCATGACCTTCTTCAACATGCCTTGGCTCGCCAAGCGGCTGCACCCGGGGCAGGCGGGCATCGCCGAGGGCAAGGGCAAGCTGCACGGCCCGGTCCTGCAGATCGTGAACCCGCGCTGGACCCCCTTCGAGGAGGCCACCCCCCTCGCCGCTCGCGAGCATCGCATCCGCCCGGTCTATCCCGGTCGCGAGGACCTGCCCTCCGAGCGGATCGCCAAGGCGGTCGAGGCGATTCTCGAGCCCGCCCTCGCGCAGATCGTCGACGCGCTGCCCGAGACCTATCGCCGCGAGCGCGAACTGCCGCCGCTTCCCGAGTGCTACCGGCGCATGCATCGCCCGACGGATCGCGACGAGCCGCTCGCCGCGCGGCGCCGACTCGCCTTCGAGGAGCTTCTCCTCATGCAACTCGCCGTCGCGATGCGCCGCCACCAGTGGCGTTCGACCGCGAAGGCGCCGGTCTTCCCTCGTTCGGCCGAGATCGATGCCCGCATCGCGGCGAGGATTCCCTTCGCCCTCACCACCGGCCAGCGGAAGGCGATCGACGAGATCGCCGCGGATCTCGCGACCGAGTTCCCCATGAACCGCCTGCTGCAGGGCGATGTCGGATCCGGCAAGACCGCCGTGGCCGCCGACGCCATGCTCCGCGCCGTCGCGGCAGGCCGTCAGGCGATGCTCATCGCGCCGACCGAGATTCTCGCCGAGCAGCACGAGCGAGTGCTGAAGGCGATGCTCGCCGAGAGCGAGGTCGAGATCGCGCTCCTCACCGGCAACCTCTCGGCGCCGGTGCGCCGCGAGCGGCTCGAGCGCCTCGCCGACGGACGGCTCGATCTCGTGGTCGGCACGCACGCGCTCCTGGGCGATGCGGTCGCGTTCCACGACCTCGGCCTCGTCGTGATCGACGAGCAGCATCGCTTCGGCGTCTCGCAGCGGGCGGCGCTTCGATCCCATCGCGGCAAGCACGGCGAGGTGCCGCATGTGCTCGTGATGACCGCGACGCCCATTCCCCGCACGCTCTCGATGACGCTCCTCGGCGATCTCGATGTGACGACCATCAGCGATCGCCCGCCCGGGCGCAGCCTGCCTGCGACCCGCGTGGTCGGCCCGGACAAGCGCGACGACGTCTACGCCTACCTGCGCAAGCGGATCGAGCAGGGCGAGCAGGCCTATGTGGTGGTGCCGGCGATCGAGGAGGGCGATGCAGGCACCGCCGCGGTCTCGACCCACGCGGCGTTTCTCGCCGACGGGCCGTGGCGCGGCCTTCGGATCGAGGGGATCCATGGCCGCATGCCCGCCGCCGAACGTGATGCGGTCATGGAGAAGTTTCGCGCGAAGGAGCTCGACGCCCTCGTCGCGACGATCGTGATCGAGGTGGGCGTCGACGTGCCCAACGCGACCCTCATGGCGATCGAGCATGCGGAGCGGTTCGGCCTCGCGCAGCTGCATCAGCTGCGGGGACGTGTCGCGCGCAGCGAACGCCGCGGGCTCTGCGTGTGCATCGCCGAGGCGACCACCAACGAGGCGCAGGCCCGCATGGAGGCGATCGCCTCGACCGACGACGGCTTCCGCATCGCCGAACTCGATCTCCTGATCCGCGGCCCGGGCGAGATGTTCGGCGCGCGGCAGTCGGGCCTCGCGCCGCTGCGGGTCGCCGATCTCGAACGCGATCGCGATCTGCTGGCGCTTGCCCGCCGCGACGCGCGGGCGTGGATCGAGCGCAGCCCGCGGCTCGATCGCGCCGACGAAGCGGCGCTTCGCCGCAAGGTGCTCGCCACCTACGGCGACGCGCTCGGCCTGTCGGATGTGGCGTGA
>JBMTTG010000170.1:0-6494 GCA_049449095.1 Phycisphaerales bacterium
GCGGGGACTCGCTCAGGGCAGGCCAGCAAGCTCCGGTCGGCACACTTGCGGCGGCCCGAGTCGAATGTCCTGAGCAAGTCCCGAGCGAGCGAGTCGAGGGGCCACCACGACGTCATCCAGACCAGCGGCCCGCTCGCATCCGCTCAGGGTCTCGACCCATTCGACTCGAGCAGCACCACCACCGCTTCGGCGACGCCGGTCGCGGAGGCGGGATTCTGCCCGGTCACCAGCCGCTCCGACACCGCGACCTTCTTCTCGAAGTTCGGCGCCTCGACGAAGATCGCGCCGCGTTCCCGCAAGGTCGACTCGAGCGCGAAGGGCACCACGGTCTCGAGCGCGACCGCGGTCTCCTCCTCGTCGGTGAACGCCGAGACCTCCTTGCCCTTGACGAGGTAGGTGCCGTCTGAAAGCCGTGCATTCACGATCGCCGCCGGTCCATGACAGACCGCGGCGACGACGCCGCCTCGCTCGTAGACCGCGCGGATCAGCGCCTGCACGCCGGGGTCGTCGGGGAAGTCCCACATCGTCCCGTGACCGCCGGAGAAGAACACCGCGTCGTAGCGGCCTGGATCGACGGCGGCGATCGGCGTCGTCTGCTTCGTGCGAGCGACGAGCGATTCGTCGGCGAGGAACGCCGCATTGATCGGATCGCTCGCGTCGACGCCATCCATCGGGGCGAGTCCGCCCTTCGGCGAGAGGAACTCGACCTCGTAGCCCGAGGCGTGGAACACCTCGTAGGGATGCGTCGCCTCGGAGAGGTAGAACCCGGTCGGCTTGCCGGTGTCGCCGAGTTCGCCATGGTTGGTGAGCACGATCGCCACGCGCTTGGGCGTGCTCGCAGGAGCAGCGCTGGAACTCGACGGAGGCGTGCTGTGGCAGCCGGTCACCGCGGCGATCGCGAGCGACGTGAGAGCCGTTGCAATCGAAGGTCGGCTCGGCCGATGGGATGCGATTCCGGTCTTCTTGGTCTTGGTGTTCATGGCGTTCATCAAGAAGGTCCTCCAAGGCGGGCTCCGCGCGCCATCGATCGATGACAATGGTGGAGTCCCGGCGGATCGATCGTAGGGGTGTCGATCCCGATGTTCACAGCACCAGCCTGCGTCCTCGCAGGTAGTCCCACACCACGAAGCGGTCGAGTTCCTCGCCGCCGACGAAGAGCACCCGCCCGCCGGTCGACTCGGCGAGGCGGTGCGCGAAGCGCACGTCGTCCTCGGTCTGCGACCAGCTCGGCAGCAGGAAGACGTTGATCACGATCCCCTCGGCCTTGCAGCGCATCGCCTCCCGCAGGGTCTCGCGCTCCGTCCGCGGGTCGGGCGGATAGAGCATGAAGAGCATGCTGCCTTCGAAGTGCGCCGTCGGCAGGCCGTCGGTGAGCAGGAAGATCTGGCGATTGGCGGTGTCCTGCGCCGCGAGCACCTGCCGCGAGAGGGCGAGGGCCCGCTGAATGTTCGTGAAGTGGAGCGGCAGATCGAGTTCGGTGATCCGCGGGTCGCTCATGTCCGCCCGCAGCCGCACGACCGGATCGTGGATCGAGACCGGCTTGGGCATGAGCTCGACGATCTCGCCCGGGCGACGAAGCCGCGCGAGCGTGTCCATCTCGACGACCTGCAGGAAGTCGCCCGGATACTCGCTGCGGATGAGCCCATCGAGGGCGAGGGCCATCTTCTTGCAGGCGACATACTGCCCGCCGTAGCGCATCGAGCCGGACATGTCGAGCACGAGCGCCGTCGCGCACTTGGGCGTGCGACGGGTGCGATGGACGACGAGATCCTCCGACGCCGGACGCGCCTGCCCGGTCCGCGCGACCGCGTTCAGGATCGACTGCGGCACGTCGAGCGACGCGGGAGAGTCGCCGAACTCGTAGGGGCGGGTCGAAGGCAGCTCGATCGCGCCGTCGCTGGTGACGACGCCTTCGTGACGTCCGCGGCGGGCGTCGGCAAGGTCGGTGAAGATCGCCGAGAGCAGGCGCTTCTGGTAGGTCCGCAGCGCCTTCGGCGAGGCTCGGTAGCCCTCCGCCGATCGCTCGAGGCCCGCCTCCTCGGCCATCCGGCGAAGCAGCTCGTTCACGCGCTGCTGCAGGCCCTCGAGGTTCGAGACCTCCTCCTCGCCGACAAACTCGCGCAGCGCGTCGAGATCGACGATCGCGGGCTTCGCGTTCTCGAGCGCCTCCTCGATCTGCTCGAGCAGTCGGTCGATCCGCGCGAGTTCCTCCTTCACCTCGAGCGCCTTGGGCACGGTGAGCGCCTCGCGGCCGGTGAAGGCATACGACGCCGCCAACTCCTCGATGGCGAAGCGGTCCCGCAGTCGGGCGATCGCCCGCATGAGCTCGTGCGACAGGCGGGTGCCGTCTGGAATGCGTCGATGCGCTCGTTCGAGCATCGCCAACTGCCCGGCGTCGAGCAGCGGCATCAGCTTCGGGGCGAGCTCCGGCGGAATCTCCGTCTCGCGAGCGGCCTTGCGGTACGCGTCATCGGCCGACTGCTCCGCCGGAAGCGGGTCGTAGCGCTCGAGGATCTTCCGCTTGCGCTCCTCGAGGATCGCGCGGATCGCCTCGAGGCTCGGGCCAAGCCCGGCGATCTGCGAGGGATCGAGATGGATCGCCTCGGCGAGCTCTCGATCGGTGAACTTCCGTCGCGATCCGTAGGCAAGCAGATGATCGAGCATCGCGTCGGCGGCGTCGCCCGAGGCGGGTGGCGCCGACGGCGGCGGAAACTCGATCGGGTCG
The DNA here is from genome assembly GCA_049449095.1 of Phycisphaerales bacterium. GTDB lineage: Bacteria > Planctomycetota > Phycisphaerae > Phycisphaerales > SM1A02 > VGXO01. Next base: position 2,726 of record JBMTTG010000170.1, read on the forward strand.
TAGCGGAGATAGGTGTGCACCACCCCGCCGAGCGGCGGGGTGACGGCGCGGATCCCGTCGGCATCGCGATCGCGGGTCTCGTCGCGCGGCTCGCTCACGTGCCCGGCGCCTCGTAGGAGACCCGCCCATGCTTCTCGCTGCGGGAGAGCCGATCGGTCGCCCACAGTCCCGCGAGCACGAACTCGCAGCAACTTGCCCGCACCGCGGGATCGCTCGCGGCGTTGACTTCGAAGGCCTTCTCCCAGGCGGCGGGCGCCACGCGGAAGGCCGCCTCGTAGGACTTCGACGGCAGCATGTCGCCCACCTCGATCCGCACGCCCTCCGCGAAGACCTCGACGATCGTCGGCAGGCCGTGCGCGTCGACGTACTCCTCGAACACCGTGGCGATCGCCGCGGCGACGATCGTGTCGATCGCCTGCGACTCGGTCATCTGGTGCGAGCCCATCAGGTCGAGCTCGAGCTTGCCGAGGGCGCTTGCCTTGAGATGGGCGAGGTCGCTGATGCGGGGCACCGCGGGGCGTTCGCCGAGCGTGATCGCGCGTCGGCGGGCGTTCGCGACCATGGTGCGGTAGTTGGCGATCGCGAAGCGGGCGCTCACGCCGCTGGCCTGGTCGACCAGCCGCGAGGTGCGGGCGGCGCGGGCGATCTCCTCGACGATCTCCTCCATGAAGGGCGGCACGATCACCGGGTACTCGCCGTCGAGGTCGATCCCCGCCTCCTGTCGGGTGATCGAGATGCCGGTCGACCGGTCGCGCGGATAGTGGGTCGCGACGGTCGAGCCGATGCGGTCCTTGAGCTGCGGGATCACCTTGCCGGATCGGTTGTAGGTCGCGGGGTTCGCGCTGAAGAGGACGAGGATGTCGAGGTCGAACCGCACCGGATAGCCGCGGATCTGGACGTCGCGCTCCTCGAGGATGTTGAAGAGGCCGACCTGCACGAGCTCGTCGAGGTCGGGCAGTTCGTTCATCGCGAAGATCCCGCGGTGCTGGCGCGGAATGAGCCCGAAGTGGAGCGCGTCCTCCGCCGACATCGAGGTGCCGGCGATGAGCTTCGCCGGATCGATCTCGCCGATCACGTCGGCGAACTTGGTTCCAGGCGCAAGCCGCTCCGCATAGCGGTCGTCGCGATGCCACCAGGCGATCGGGATCTCCTCGGGTGATCGCGTCGCGAGCATCTCCCGCCCGGCCTTCGTGATCGGCAGTTCGGGATCCTCGTGCACCGGCGAGCCGGCGATGTCGAGATACGGCACCCACTCGTCGAGGAAGCGCGGCAGGAGCCGCATGAGCCGGCTCTTGCCCTGGCCCTTCTCGCCAAGGAACAGGAGGTCGTGCCCGGCGAGCAACGCGTTGGCGATCTCGGGAAGCACCGTGTCGTCGTAGCCGACGATGCCGGGGAAGAGGCTCTCCGATGCGGCGGTGCCTTCGCGAGCCGCGGCGGCAAGCGCCTTCGTGAAGTTCTCGCGGAGCTCCTCCTTCACCGATCGCGACCGCCATCCCGAGGCGCGGAGTTCGGCAAGGGTGCGGATCGAAGTGGGGTCGGAAGGCCGTGGGGGCGTGCCCTTCGGTGCAAGCGTCTTCATGGGGCCATCTTCGCAGGTCGCCGGCCGCGGCTTCACGGGAACTTCGCCTGCACGGCGTTTCCGCAATCGCGATCGGCCACCCGGTCGGTCGTCGTCGACGGTCGAAGGAGGGTGGGTGGGTCGAGACCGGCGGCACCGGACTCCCTGAAATCCGGGATCAGGCCGTCGCCGTGTTCATGCGTTCGCCGAATCCGAACATCCCGCGCACGAACTGCACGGTGCCCTTGAGGCCGCGGAGGACGATGCCATCCGTGACCGCGGCGCCGAGGCGGGTGGCGACCGCCGGCTCGTGGCCTCGGTAGCGGGGCGGAAAGGCGAAGCACGGTGTGGGCTCGCCGTCGACGTCGCTCGAGACGACGCTCCAGACGACGCCGCGGGTGAGGGTCGGACGCTCGGTCCGCATCTCGATCGAGCGAACGGGCATCACGAAGAAGGGGCGCCACTCGAATCGGATTCGACCCGCCGAGGGATCGAGGCGGCCCATCGTCCGGACCGGCGCGCCGACATGGCGTCGTGCGACAAAGGCCCGCAGCGTGCCCGAGGTCGCATCGGTGCGCCGCCACCGCCGCGTGAGCATGTCCCACGAACAGGCCATGGCGAAGAGGTTGAGGCGGATGCACGCACCGGCGATCAGGCCGCACCCGATCACGAGCGGCACGCAGACGAGCAGCGTCAGCAGGGGGAAGCCGAGGAACGAGTCGATCGAGATGGCGGCCATCACGACCGCCAGCAGCGCCGCCCGGGCCGCGGTGAGCGTCGCATCGACGACCGCGAAGGGACTGAGGAATCGCAGCGCGTCGACGGTGTTCGAGACGATCCACACCGAGACGAACGAGGTGAGCGCGATGGCGCCCAGGCCCCATGCGCCGAAGCCCGCACGAGCGATCGCATCCTCCGATCCGGAGAGCCCTGCCGCCTCGAGCGAACTCGCGACGGTCGGCAGGAAGATGCCCGCGGAGACGAGCCCCGTCACCTTCGAGTTGATCTGCTGCGGCACGTCGATGAGGTACTTCGCGCCGGGCACGGTGAGCGAGCCCGTGCGGCCAAGCGCCGCCAGGATCGACAAGGTGAGCAGCGGACCCCACAGCCACGGCTGCGCGTGCAGCGGCAGGGCGACGCCGGCATCGAGCCGCATCCAATCCCAGAGACCGAAGAGCCCAAGCACCAGGACCGGCGAGAGCGCGAGCCCGGTCATCTGACCGATGGCGAGCGAGACGGCCAGTGCCCGAGACTCGACCGGTCCTTCGGACACCTCGTCGAGCGTCTGAAGGATCGACGGGTCGACGGGGGCGGTGGTCGCCAGCAATGGCAGGGTGATCCCGGAAAGCATGGGGGAAGGTACTCGCGGTCGGTTCGAAGGTCTGGAGGCGTCCTTCTTGGGAATCCGAAGCCATCTCATCCGCGGGTTGGGCGAACATCGGAAGACCCATGGCGACCGTTCCATCCATCGACGCGCCCTCGACCCTGCCCTGGCGGCAGCGGTATCTCGCGGCCGAGTTCGTGCTGGTCTGGTTCGGGGTGCCGGCGTTCCTGGCGTGGGGACCGTGGCGGCTCCCGCCGATTCCGGTGCTGTGGGTCGCTGCGGCGATCGGGCTCGTGGCGCTGCTCGCCTCGAGGTCGTTCGACCGCCGTGAGCTTGTCGATGTGCGACCGTGGCGCACCGAACTTCCTGGCGTGCTGTTGCGGGCGATCTTCGTCGCGGCGGCGATCGCCGGTCTCGCCCTGCTCCTCGCGCCGGACCGATTCCTCGAGTTTCCGCGCGAGCGTCCGGGGCTGTGGCTCCTCGTGGTCTGCCTCTATCCGCTGCTTTCGGTCGCGCCGCAGACGGTGCTCTATCGCTCGCTCCTCGCCTTCCGCTACCGCGAACTCTTCGGAAGCGGTCGGGTCTGGCCGATGGCGATCGCCGGCGGCATGGCCTTCGGCGCAGCGCACCTGCTCTTCCGCAACGGGATCGCCCCGCTCTTGACCCTTGTGGGCGGCGTGGTCCTCATGCGGGTCTATCTCCGGCACCGCTCCGCGCCGCTCTCGGCGCTCGAGCATGCGCTCTACGGGCTTGCGGTCTTCACCTTCGGGCTGGGACGCTGGTTCTACGGCGGCGCGATCGAGTGAGCGTGCCGCGGACACTGGCGGTCGCGGCCGAAGGGGTCGATCCCGCGCTGCGGCGGGAACGGGGCGACGCCAACCCCGGCG
>JBMTTG010000171.1:0-6492 GCA_049449095.1 Phycisphaerales bacterium
GCGTGCGGGGCGAGCTTCTCGAGCCAGGCCTCGTAGTCGTGATGCAGGCCGCGCTCGTCGTCGTTGATGAAGACGCTCGCGGAGATGTGCATCGCGTTGACGAGGCAGAGGCCCTCCTGCACACCGCTCCGCCGCACCGCGTCCTCGACCTCGCGGGTGATGTTCACGAACGCCCGCCGAGAAGGGATGTTCAGGGTCAGGTGTTCGGTGAGGTGCTTCATCCTCGAATCGCCTACGCCGTGGTCGCACCCGGAGCATCGGCGTGCTTCGTCGATTCATCCGGGTCCTCGTCACCCGGCTTCCGCGTCGGATCGATCTTGAAGACCTTGACGCGGATCATGTCGAGCCCGACGTAGAGGACCGGCACGATGAAGAGGGTGAAGAAGGTCGCAAGGGCGAGGCCGCCGATCACGGTGATGCCGATCGATTGACGGGCGTTGGCGCCCGCGCCGGTCGCGTCCGCGAGCGGCAGCACGCCGAGGATGAAGGCGAAGGCGGTCATGAGGATCGGGCGAAGCCGCAGCCGCGCCGCGGTCACCGCCGCCTCGAGCGCAGTCTTGCCGGTCTCGCGGGCGTCCTTGGCGAACTCGATGATGAGGATGCCGTTCTTCGCCGCGAGTCCGATCAGCATGACGAGGCCGATCTGGGCGTACACGTCGAGGCTCTTGCCGAAGTGTCCGAGCGCGAGCACCGCCCCGAGCGCGGCAAGCGGGACCGTGACGAGCACCAGGATCGGCAGGGTCCAGCTCTCGTACTGCGCCGCGAGGAAGAGGAAGACCATGATCACCGCGAGGCCGAAGACGATCGGCGCGAGATTGCCGGCCTTCAGCTGCTGGTAGACGATGCCGGTCCACTCCATGGTGAGGCCGGTGGGCAGCACTTCCTTGGAGAGCGCGTCGAGGGCCTTGATCGCCTCGCCGGAGCTGACCCCCGGCGGAGACGACCCGTTGATCGTCACCGAGTTCATGACGTTGTAGTGGGTCATGTTGTCGGGGCCGGTGGTGAGCGACACCGTCGCGAAGGCCGCGAACGGGATCATCTGTTCGCGATCGTTCTTCACGTACATCTTGAGCAGGTCGTCGGGCTGCATGCGCGTCGCCGCGTCGCCTTGGATGTAGACGTCGTAGACCTGCCCGAACTCGTTGAACTGGTTGACGTAGGCGCTGCCGAAGACGAGCTGCAGCACGTCGAAGGCGTTCTCGACCGTGACCCCGAGCGTCTGCATCTTGATGCGGTCGATCTCGAGCTCGAGCTGCGGCACGTTCGCCTGGAAGGTGGTCGAGACCTGCGCGATCTCGGGCAGGCTCTTGGCCCGAGCCATGAACTCCTCGGAGGCCTTCACCAGCTCGTCGAGACCAAGTCCCGATTGGTCGTTGATCTGGAGTTGGAAGCCGCCGACGGTTCCGAGGCCGGGGATCGCCGGCGGGGGGAAGCTGAAGGCGAGGCCGTCGGTCAGCTCGAAGAGCGGGCCCGCGACGCGATCGATGATCGCCTGCGCAGTGTTCGCCGCGCCGGGCCGCTCGGCCCACGGCTTCAGCACCGGCACCATGAAGCCGGCGTTCGTCTCCGCCACGTTGGTGATGAAGTTGATGCCGTTGATCTCGATGACCGTCGCGACCTCGGGCTGCGCTTCGAGGATCTTCCGAACCTCGTCCGCGAACTGCTCGGTGCGGGCGAGCGAGGCGCCGGGCGGCGTCTGGTAGAGCGTGAAGAAGTAGCCGTTGTCCTCCTCCGGGATGAACGCCGTCGGCGTGCGCACCACGAAGTAGGCGGTGGTCGCGAGCAGGCCCGCAAGCACGAGCAGCATCACCACCCAGACGCGGGCGATGCCGCCGACCACCTTGGCGTAGCCGTCGCTCAGGGCGTTGAAGCCCTTGTTGAACCAACCGAAGGGGCCTCGCTCGATCATGCCGCCGGGACGGAGCAGCACCGCGGCCATCGCGGGGCTGAGCGTGAGCGAATTGATGCCCGAGAAGACCACCGAGATCGCGATCGTCGCGGCGAACTGGTTGTAGAGCTGCCCGGTGATGCCCGGCATCATCGCGGCCGGGATGAACACCGCCGCGAGCACGAGGGTCGTCGCGACGATCGGCCGCGCGACCTCCGCCATGGCTCGGGTCGCGGCGCGGCGGGGCGAGGTCTCGCCCTCCTCGAACTGCCGCTGGACGTTCTCGACCACGACGATGGCGTCGTCGACGACGAGACCGATCGCGAGCACGAGCCCGAGCAGGGTGAGGGTGTTGATCGAGAAGCCGACGATCGGCATCACCGCAAAGGCGGCGATGATCGAGACGGGGATCGCGATCATCGGGACGAGCGTCGCCCGGACCCGCTGCAGGAAGATGAAGATCACGACGATCACGAGGATCGCCGCCTCCGCGAAGGTCCGGATCAGCTCCTCGATCGACGCGGTCACGAACTCCGTGGTGTCGAAGCTGATCTGGTACTCGAGGTCCGCGGGGAAGTCGGGCGCGAGCGCCTCCATCTGGGCGCGGATCCCCTCGGCGACCGCGTAGGCGGTCGCCGAGGGCAGCTGGTAGAGGCCCAGGAGCGCCGCGGCCTTGCCGTCCTGCAGGGCGCTCGAGTCGTAGTTCGCCGCGCCGAGTTCGATTCGGGCGACGTCCTTCAGGAGCACGACCGAACCGTCGTCCTTCGAGGCGACGACGATCTGCTCGAACTGCTCGACCTCGTCGAGCCGTCCGACGGCGTTGACCTGCAGGATGTACGGCGGGGCTTCGCCGACGGTGGGGGGCGCGCCCGACTGCCCGCCGACGGCCTGCTTGTTCTGCTGCTTGACGGCGGCCTCGACCTGCTGCGGCTCGATGCCCATCGCGGCGAGCTTCGGCACGTCGAGCCAGATCCGCATCGAGTACTCGAGCACGCCGAAGTTGGTGACCTCGCCGACGCCGGGCACCCGCTGCAGGGCCTGCAGCACGTTGATCTGGGCGTAGTTGCCGAGGAAGAAGGAGTCCCAGGTCCCGTTGGGCGAGTAGAGCGAGACGATCAGCAGCAGGTCGGTCGACTGCTTCAGGATCGCGACGCCCTGCTGCTGGACCTCGACCGGCAGCTGCGAGATCGCGACGGAGGTGTCGTTGTTCACGTTGACGGCGGCGATGTCCTGATCGGTGCCGACGTCGAAGGTGATGGTGATCTGGCTGGTGCCGTTGTTGGTCGAGTTGGAGGACATGTAGATCATGTCCTCCACGCCGTTGATCTGCATCTCGAGCGGCCGCGTGACGACCTCCGAGACGACCGCGGCGCTCGCGCCGGGATAGTTCGCGCTGACCTGGATCGTCGGGGGGACGATCTGCGGGTACTGCGCGATCGGCAGCGTCGCGAGGGCGAGACCGCCCATCAGGATCATCACGAGCGCGATGACCGACGCGAAGATCGGCCGGTCGATGAAGAAGCGGATCATGAGATGGGATCCGCCTCGAGCGTGCCGGCCGCGACCGTCGGCCGTTCAACCGGTGCCGAGGAGGTCTTCCCGTCCGCCGCCGCGGGAGCCGCGGTGGCGGGCTTCGCCGCCGGCGGCGCCGAGGGCTTCGAATACTTATGCGGCGTCAACACCTCGACCTTCGCCCCGTTTCGCAGATTGGTCTGGCCCTGCACCACCACCTGCTCGCCGGCGGAGATCCCGGAGGTGACCACCACGTCGCCGCCGAAACGGGCGCCGAGCGAGACGGTCTTCATCGTCGCCGCATCCTGCGAGTCGACCACCCAGATCACCGACTGGGCGGCCTGCCGCACGACCGCGTCGATGGGCACGATCACCGCGCCCTCGTCGAGCGACTGTCTGAACTTCGCGTTGAGGTAGGTCCCGGGCAGGATCGCGTGGTCCGGGTTCGGAACCTCGACGCGAACCATGATCATCGAGCTTCCGGGCACGACGCTGTTGTCGATGAAGACGACCTTGCCGGTCCGGGTCCACGAGCCTTCGGGCAGCGAGACCTCGACGCCGGGGGTCTCCGAACCGAACTGCGACCGCAGCGCCTCGAGGTCGCTCGAAACCGCCATGAACTGCACCCAGATCGGATCGAGCGGCTGAATCGTGACGAGCGCGGCCTGCTCCTGGGACCGCACCAGATCGCCCACGTACTTCGCAGTGGCCGAGACCTGGCCGGCGACCGGCGAGGCGATCGTGCAGTAGGAGAGGTTGAGCTTGGCGATCTCGATCTCCGCCTGCGCCGACTGGACCTGCGCCTGCGCGGCGAGATAGGACGCCTCGAGGCTCTCGAGCTTCTCCTGCGAGACGGCATCGGAGTCGAGCAGCGGCTTGTTGCGCTCGTACTGCTGCTTCGCGTTGAAGAGCTGGGCGTTGGCGACGGCGAGGTCCGCCTCCGCCGCATCGAGCTTCGCCTTGAACGGATCGGGATCGATCTGGTAGAGCTTCTGGCCCGCATCGACCATCGCACCGTTCACGAAGTTCTGCTCGAGAAGCCAGCCCTCCACGCGCGGGACGATCGAGACGGGCTGGATCGACATCGCCGTCGCCGGATAGTCGCGGTAGATCGGCACATCGGCGGTGCTCGCGGCGGAGACGACGACCGTCGGCGGCGGCTGCGGGCGAGGCGCGGGCTTCTTCTCCTCGCAGGCGAGGAGCGCGGTCGCGACCACGGCGGCGATCGCAGGGAACGGATGCTTCACGACGCGTGCTCCGCGGCGGCGACGGCGGTCGCGGCCGGTGGTTCGGGCGAAGAGGGGCCGGTCGAGGGCGTCTGGGGCGCCGCCTCGCCGTCGGGATCGGACTTCGGATACGCCTCGTCCGCCGGCGCGGGCAGCGGATCGGGCTCCCAGCCGCCGCCGAGCGAGCGGTAGAGCTCGACGAGGTTCTGCGCGAAGAAGCCTTCCGCCTGGACCTGCGAGTCCTGGAGGTCGAGCACCGTCTGCTGGTACTGGATGAGCCGAGAGAGGTCGATGGTGCCGGCGGCGTACTGCCGCTCCGCGAGGCCGACGCCGCGAAGCCCGTCGGTCACGGCGCTGTCGAGACGATCGAGGGTCGTCCTCGCGTAGCCGACGTTGCTGGCCGCGGTCTCGACCTGCGAGACCGCCTCGAGCACCGTCGCGCGGTACTGGATCTCGGCCTGCTTGGCGACCGCTTCCTGAGCGCGCACCTGAGACTCGGTGCGGCCGGCGTTGAAGAAGTTCCAGTTGATCATGGGGCCGACGCGGTAGGTCAGGTTCGAGAGGTCGAAGAGCCCCGAGAAGTCCGTCGCGAAGATCGACACGTTGCCGGAGATCGAGATCTCCGGATAGAAGCCCGCCACCGCGACGCCGATGCGGGCGACTTCCGCAGCCATGCGGCGCTCCGCCGCACGAACATCCGGACGACGCAGCAGCAGTTGGGCGGGCACCCCGAGCGTCAGGGTCACCTCAGGCTGGGGAATCGGCTTCGGTTCGGCCATGCGACGCGCGACCTCGCCGGGGTACTGGCCGAGCAACACGGAGAGAGCGCTGGTTCGCGCGGCGATCTGCCCGTCGAGCGGGGGCAACTGGGCCTCGATCTGGGCGAGCGAGGCCTCCGCTTCGGCGAGATCGAGCCCGGTGACGGTCCGCGCGGCGATGCGAGCCTTGACGATGTCGAGCTGCTTCGAGAGCAGCTCGATCGTGTCGGAAAGGATCTTTCGGCGAGCCTGCAGGACCCGCACCGCGATGTAGGCGTTCGCGACCTCGGATCGAATGGTGATGAGGGTGTTCCGCCACTCCTCGACGCTCGCCTGATACTCGCCCTGCGCGAACTCGATGCTTCGGCGGATCTTGCCGAAGAGGTCGATCTCCCACGAGGCGAGGTTGAGACCGTACGACCACGCGTTGAAGGCGGTCGGCAGCGCCGCGCCGCCAAGCAGGGCCTCGTTCATCTGGACGTACGAGTAGCTCGCGTCCGCACCGAGGCTTGGATAGAGCTTGCTGTTGGCGATCCCGAAGGTCGCGCGGTACTGCTCGATCGACGCGATCGCCTGCTGGAGGTCGAGGTTGCCGGCTTCGGCCTCGGCGATGAACGCCGTCAGAAGGGGATCGTCGAACCGCTCCCACCACCGCAGCAACTCCTCGTCGGAGACCGCGTTGCTCGGATCGGGGACATCGCCGTCCTCGACGAAGCGGTCGGGCAGATCGACGTCGGGACGCTCGTAGTTCGGGCCGACCACACAGCCGCCGACCGACGTGAGCATCGCGATCGCCGAGAGCGCCATGGCCAGGCGTTGCCGGATGCCGGCCGAATCGGGCAACGGGTGCGGAGTCATGCGTCGGGACTCTACCAAGCACGGCCTTCGCGATGGCGGCCCCGATACCTCCCGTGGCGCCGGTGACGAGAGCCGTCCTTCCGTTAAGATCGAACATCTCTGTCATCCCTTGATCTGGGCCGCCGCGGCGGCAATGTCGTCCGGCGTGCCGATGGCAAGTGCCGAGGCTTCGGGCGCATTCTTCTTGGAAAGCCCGGTCAGCACCTTGCCCGCGCCGATCTCGTAGAAGCGGGTCACCCCTTGCGCGGCC
>JBMTTG010000172.1:0-6473 GCA_049449095.1 Phycisphaerales bacterium
CTGGCAGCGGCGACCTCACCGGCGACGGCGCGATCGACGGCGCCGATCTCGCGCAACTGCTCGAGCAGTGGGGCGCCTGCCCCTGACGCGACCGTCGGGCGGCGACGCGGTTCAGGGCCTTCGCAGCGTGATCCCCCGCACGTTCGCGACCGCCTCGCCGGGCTTCGAGGCCGCGCGAAGGATCGCGCGGTGCGATCCCCACGGAAGCGTCACCCGCCCGAGGTCGAGCGTGCGGTACTCCTGCCAGCCGCCGGTCGCAGGCACCGTGAACGCGAGCGCCCCGCCGGGCTCGAAGACGAGCTCCATCTCGGCGCCTGCCGACTCGTCCTTGCACGCGATCTCGATCGACACCTCGAACTCGCCGCCCTGATCGACGCCGATCCCGATCGGCCACGACGCCGTCGCGCTTGGATCGAGCCAGTAGCCGAGGTTGTGACGCACGTCGCCGATCACGCCGACCCGTTCGACGCGCAGCGACGGCCCTTCGAGCGTCGCGTCGTGCGGCGAGAGTTCGATCGAGCCGTCCGCCGAAGGAAACACGAGGAACGCCATCGGATCGACGTCGCCCTCGAGCTCGAGGGCGATCACGGTGCAGGCCGGATCGACGGGATCCTTCGGAACCTCGATCACGAGGCGCCCGGCTTCGCGATCGCTCGACGCGAACGCCAGTCCGCCCTCACCGCCGAGGATCCTCGCCGAGCGGACCGCGCCCTGCATGGGCACCATCAGCCGCCCGTCGCGCGGCCAGTCGAAGACCATCAGATGGAGCGTGCCTTGCTTCTGCGTCGCTCGCCCCCACGGCAACTTGACGAACGGGCTCGCGGTGGTGCCGTGGATCGCCTCGCCGTTCACGCGCATCCACCGTCCGAGCCCGCGCAGCGACTCCTGCGCCGGCTCGGGCACGCGGCCCGTGGCGTCGGGGCCGATGTTGAGCAGCAGATTGCCGCCCTTCGAGACGATGTCGCAGAGGAGGCGAACGACCTGCGTCGAGTCCTTCCAGTTCGCATCGTGGGCGCTGTAGCCGTAGCTCTCGTTGAGCGTGTGGTTGACCTCCCAGTCCATGCCGGGCAGGCCCGTGGGCGGCACGTACTTCTCCGGCGTGCCGAAGTCGCCGTTGGGATTCTCGAGCCCGAAGAAGAGGCGGTTGTTGACGAGGATTCCCGGCTGCGCAAGGCGCATGTCGGCCATGAGTCGCGCCGCTCCCCACGCCTCGCCCTGCCGGGAGGAGTCGGAGTAGTCGAACCAGATCGTCGCGAGCGGCCCGTAGTTCGAGAGCAGCTCCGCCACATGCTGCCGCATGTAGGCGCGATAGACGTCGTGATCGCGTGCACGCGGTTCGCGCGGAGAGGCCGGCAGCGCCATCTCGAAGGCGTCGGGGTGCTGCCAGTCGAGCAGCGAGTAGTAGAAGCCCGGGCGGAGCCCCTTGGCCCGCATCGCGTCGGCGAACTCCCGGGCCACGTCGCGACCTTCGGGCGAGATGTTGGTGCCGCCCGTGATCGGGTTCGCGAGCGAGTAGGGCGCGCTGGAGTTGAAGAGCGTGAAGCCGTCGTGGTGCTTCGAGGTCATCACCGCGTACCGCATGCCCGCGTCCGCGGCGATCTCCGCCCAGGTCTCGGCGAATCCCTCGTCGGGCTCGAAGCGCGGCTTCATCTGCCGGGCGTACTCGCCGCATGGCACCGCCGCCCAGTGCTGGATCCACTCCGCGTAGTGCTGCGGGTAGACCTTGCCGTCCCACGAACCGCCGGCGGGCGAGTAGAGCCCCCAGTGGATGAACATGCCGAGCCGCGCCTCGCGCCACCACGCCATCCGTTCGTCGCGATCCGCAGCCCAGCGGGCGAGTTCCTCCGACTCCACGATCGCATCGGCGGCCGACCCGGAACCATCGTTCGCGGGCGGCTCGGCGAACGACGCATCAAGAGTCCCCCCGGCGAGCCCGGCGGCGAGCAGCACGGTGGACAGGTGACGGAGACGACGCGCGCAGAGTCGATGGCGGTTCATGCCGAGAGCGTACCGGGAGCGCACGCGCCCCCGCCCCGCCCGACGCAGCGCGCCGCGCGGGACTCAATCCTCGGTGAGCGAGTGGATCAGCGCATCGGCCTTGAGCTTGCCCGAGAAGGCGTAGCGGCGCTCGTTGTCGGCGGTCGTGACCGGCTTGGGCATGTCGCTCGAGGTGAGGTGCAGCTGGTCGCCGAAGACGCCTCGCAGACGCACATGGCAGCCTCGCGGCAGTTCGACGTACGCCGCACCGTCGTCGGTCTCGAGATCGAAGAGATCGCGGTCGGCGACCTTCGTGCGCGGGGCGTCGACCACCAGGCTCCGACGGATCGTGATGCGGCTGCTCGTGATGTTGAGTCCGTCCTCGGTCGGGCTGCGGACCTCGAGCCGATCGAGCGCCACGTGCGAGTTCGTCACATCGAAGCCATCGTCGGCCGAATGCAGGCTGCGCACCGCCGCGATCCGCCACTCCTCCGGACCGACGCCGATCAACTTCAAGGCGTCGATGTCGTCCCGCTCGCCGCCGGCTCGGCGCCCTCGTCGCGGCAGGTCGCGTTCGCCGCGGCCGAGATGCGAGACGGTCAGCGAGGTCGCGCGGAACGCCGATGGCTTCGCGCCGCGAACCTTCTTCACCGTGATCCCGTCGCTCGAACCGCCGCTGAAGGTCCCGAGGAACCAGACGCCGCCGTTGTCGGCGACCCGAACCGGACGATTCGCCTCGTTCGCCGCGCGGATCGAGAGGCGCTTCGCCGAGAGCCCCGAACCGGGATCGAAGACGAGCGCTGCGCGTCGCAGCCGGCTCCCCTTCAGGAGGCCGTTGCGGATCAGGATCGTCGCGCCGTCGGCGACGGTGAGCGTCGCGCCGGCACGCACATGCACCTCCGCCTCGATCACCCAGACGACGCCCTTGCCGAGCCGTCGGCTGCGGACGATGTCGGCGGAGATCGTCTCGACGCGCCGCCGAGCGGCGTGGCGCGTCGCGCTCCCGACGGCTCGCTTCTTCGATGACGCACCGGACTTCGTGCTCGACGCGGCCTTCGACGCCGCACGCCTCGTCGCCTTCTTCGCGGTCTTGGCGGCCTTCCCGCCGTGAGTCGCCTTCACGGCGATCGCCTTCCCCCTCGCCCGCGCCAGCTTCGTCTTCTGGGTGGCCTTCCTCGATGCCTTCGTGGACGTTCGCTTCGACGCCTTCTTCGACGCCTTCTTGGTCGCCATCAGTTCGACTCCTCGATCGACGGCGGTGGCGTCTCCGCGGGCATCACCAGCCCGATCGCGTCGGAGAGGATCCACAGGCCGAGCAGGATGAGCACATAGGGAAGCATCACGCGAGCGAGCCGCTGCATGAATCCAGCGACGAGCCGATGCGTGACGAGCGCCTTGCCGACCACGCACCACACCACGGTCATCGCCGCGAACACCGCGAGGTAGACCGGCACCACCGAGAGGTCCTTCGCGAAGACCGGCACGTAGACGCCGAGGTTGTCGCCGCCGTTGGCCGCGGTGACGCCCGCGACCGAACCGACCTGCGAGAGGAACGCCGCGGGCGCCTTCTCGATCCCGTCGCCTTCGCCATCCTCCTCGGCGACGCCCTTGCGGCTCGTCCACACCCCATGAAGCCCGAGCCCGAGCGGCACGAGCCCGAGCAGCGCGATCCACTCCGGCGGAATCACCAGCGAGAACGCCGCCGCCGCCCAGCTTCCGAGCGCGAGCGCGAAGATGCCGACGAACTTGCCCGCCACGATCGCGGGTCGACCGAGGCGGCGATCGGCAAAGAACGCCATCGTCAGGAAGATGTCGTCGATGTTCGTCGAGGCGTAGAGGCCGACGCCGACGAGCAGGGTCTCGAGCATGGAGTTCGCCGAGAACGAAGCGGGCGGAGACGCGTCAGAGGTTGAGCAGCGCGAGCGCTCGCTTCAGCGGCTCGACGGAGACGCGGATGTAGCCGTCGATGGGGTCGTCGAGCTCGAGCAGCAGGAACATCGTGCCCGCCACGACGATCGCCGACAGCACGATCGCGATCGAGGCCGCCCGGCTCGGCGACGAGAAGAGGCCGAAGCCGAAGAACTCGATGGCCATCGACCCGACCATCACGATCAGGAAGATGGTCGGCACCGAGACCGGACGCACGGTGAAGAGCCAGCGCTTCTGCGCCATGTTGCCCTCGCCGTATCCCATGCGGCCGCCGATCATGTCGAGCGCTCGATCCTTCAGGTCCTTCTGATACTCGCCGACCGGCTCGAGCTTCGTCACCGCGGCATAGAGCTCCTCGACCCGCGGGATCCCCTGCACCGCCTCGAGGTCGGCGAGGTAGTAGGTCTCGGGAGCCTCGAGCCGCTCGATGCGGTACTCGAGATCGGCCTTCAGTTGCCGCCGCAGGTCCGCCGTCTCCGGTCCGTAGGCGTCGAGCACCTTGTCGAGCGTGATCGCGTCGACCGCGAGGCCGCCGACGAGTTCGTTGGCCTGGTCGTAGGTGTCCTTCGCCGAGGCGGTGACCATGCCGAAGACGACCGCGGTCAGGGTCAGGGCGAAGCCGAGCGCGGTCTTGATCGCCGAGCGGCTGCCGTCGTCGAGTTGCGCGAGCGCCGGCGTGCGTTGGAACCGGAACCCGACGAAGGCGGCGACGAGGGTCGCGATCAGCACGGCGATCGAGATCGAAACCGGGTTCATCGAGGACTCCTGGATTGCCCATCCCTGCCGACGCGAGACACGGTCTCGAGGCCGATCGCCGGCGGACTGTATAGATGGATTGCGCGACGTCCGAGTCGAGGAGTGTCTCTTGGAGACAGCACCGCTGCACCGGCTCGCGGGAAGCGCGTTGGCGAACGCGGGGCTCGGGCTCGAACGTCGTCGCCGGCAGGTCGGGGGGCCGCGATGCCGGCGGGTCGGTGGACCGCGGGCGTCTCGCCCGCAGTCGGTCTTCGCTCGCGCGAAGCGTTCCGTCTCCTGACGACCCCTCCGCCTCGCCTCGCTCAATCCATCCCCGCAACGTCGTCTCAGGAAGTCCGGAGGACTGCGATCGAAGACGTACTTCGCTCAACGGCCGTTGAGCGGCAGCGACAGGTACATGGCCAAGGTCGACGGCAACGGCGGGTGCGGCACGAGGGTGCGGTAGAGCAGGAAGTCGGCCGGCTCGGCGCCAAGCACCCGCGCAGAGCGGGCGATCAACTCCCGATAGGCACGCGAGCAGGCCGCGAGCGGCTTTGGCAGGTCGAGCGTGCTCGCGACCGAAGAGCACTCCTCGCCACCGAGGGGGATCTGCAGCTGATCCGCGAAGCGAAGCCGGTACTTGAGGGCGGCGTTGTTGTCGAAGGTCGCCGCCAAGGCCACGTTCGGCGGCCCGAGGTCTCGAAGCGCCGGATGCAGCAGCACGTCGCAGACGAGCATGGACGTCGGAAGCGTGGCGGCGTAGGCCAATCGTGCGTGCTGGCCCTGTTCGGCCGCGTACCGCCCTCCCGCGGAGCGCGCCAGCTCCGCGAAGACCGCGCGGATCGGGCCGCGACGACGCGGACTCCGTGCTGCGAAGTCGTAGACCCGCAGGTCCTCGATCGACGGTCGAATCCCGGAGGTCATCATCCGAACTTCGCCATCAAGCAGGCCCGGCGAGGACAGGTCCTCCACCAGCCCGCCGTGCGTGCCCGCACCGCCGAGCCCTTCGACGCCCCGCATCCCGTTGCCGACCCCGTCGTGCACGGCGTAGCCGTAGTAGAAGGTCCACGGCGGACCCGCACGATGGCGTTCGAGACCGTAGACGACTTGCCCGACCGCCATGTCGATCACCGAGTCGTCGGTCACGCTCGGGGCGAGCACGTGCGTCACCACGATTCCGGTCGCCGAGACGCCCCACATGAGCCGCGCCGCGTCGAAGAACCGCTTGCGAAGCCGAAGGTGGCGAGCCTGATCCTCGACCTCCTCGGGCACCTCGGTCGAGATGGCCCGAAGCGCCTCGCGATCGAGCGACGCCTCGTCGAGCTTGGCGTGCAGCGCGTCGATGGCGGCCGCGACCGCTTCGAGGTGCGTCGCACCGCACCCCGCGGCCTCGAGGCCCGAGAGCACCTTCCGCCAGGCACGCCGACCTGGAAGCGACGCCAGGACCGACTTGACGTCGCCCACCGTCACGATGCGCAGGCAACTCCATCCGAGGCTCTTGTCCACCCCGAGACGCGCGGCGATCAGCCGGCTCGAGAGCAGCGACTCGTCCATGACGCTCGCCAACGCCTTGCGAAGAGCGCTGCCCAGCGCCTCGGTCTCCGGCGCGAACTGCTCGAGCATCGAACGAAAGTCGTGTGGCGACGGCATCGCCGCGGAGTCTAGTGGTCGGGTGGTCTCACGGCGGCGTCGATGCGGCGACGGGGAGCTTCAGCCAGCCTCGACCTCTTCGAATCCGCGAACCTGATCCGACCACCGACGGCCCCACCACCGTCGACGACGTGCCGACGCCCCCCGTCATCAGCGGCGGGGGGGGGGGGGGGGGGGGGGGG
>JBMTTG010000173.1:0-6458 GCA_049449095.1 Phycisphaerales bacterium
GCGGAGCAGTTCAGGGGAGGTGCCGAGCGCAGCGAGGCGGAGGGGTCGTGCTGAGACGGCAGGCGCTCATCGCGCCAGCGTCAACGGAACGTGGCGTGCTCGCGCGACGTTCGCCTTCCGCGGCCGTGCGTCGCCTGCGTCGTCTCGCTTCGATCGACGCCTCCTCCCTGGAATCGCGTGACGATTCAGGGAAGGAGTCTCGCCCTTTGCGGGACCTCGTCCTCGCTCAGTGCGGCACTTCCTTGATCGCGTTGCGGTTCCACGCCGGCACCCGCACCACGATCGGTCCCTTGCCGACGATCTCGCACTGGCACGAGAGACGGCTGTTCCGCTGCAGGCCCGGCGCCTCCTCGACGCGATCCTCCTCGGACTCGGTCGCCTCGGTCAGCTGGTCCATGCCCTGCTCGACGTAGACGTGGCAGGTCGAGCAGGCGCAGACGCCGCCGCAGGCGTGCTCGATGTTGATGCCGTGCTCGACCGCGAGTTCGAGCAGGCTCTCGCCCTCGGAACCCATCAGGTCCCACTCCTTCTGCTCGGTCTCGGTCAGACCCTCGGGGTCCTCGAGGAGGAACTTGACGGGAACGATCGGCGGTCCGTGGTCGTGGTCGGAGTGGCGAAGATGCATGGTCGGTTCGGGTCGGTGGGTCGGAGGGTCTTCGAGACGGGGTGCCGGGAGCCGCAGCACGCCCGCAGGCTTCGCGGACACGTGCCGACGGATGCTCCCCGACGGCGACTCTCGGGTGTTCGCGGCGCGGGTTCTACCATACGCCCCCCGCTCGCCACCGATCGTCTCCATGCTCGACTCCGTCTCCACCGAACCCTCGCTCGCTGCCGGCTTCGTGACGCTTGGCGTGAAGGCGAGCCTCGATCCGCACGGCCTGACTTCCGCGGAGTTCGTGGCGGCGGCCCGAGAGCGAGGCTTCCGCGGACGCGAGCCGCTCGAGGCCTACCGAGCCCTCTTTCGCCGCGATGACGCAGAGCCTGCGTCGAGGCTCGGCCTGGCCCCGCCGCCTCCGCCGGCGATCTCCCGCACCTGGATCGAGGGGCTCACCGTCAAGTTCGCGCTGCGGTTCACGGACGGGCTCGAGAGCGAGTCGGTGGTGATCCCGATGCGCCACCCGAGCGGCGAGATCACCCGCACGCTCTGCGTCTCGAGCCAGGTCGGCTGCGCGATGGGCTGCCGATTCTGCGAGACGGCGCAGATGGGCCTCGTCCGAAACCTGACTGCCGCGGAGATCATCGCCCAGTGGCGCGCCGCCCGATTCGACGCGCCGGCGGCTCCGGACGAAGGGCGCGGCGAAGGCGCGAAGGGCCATCGCATCCGCAACCTCGTCTTCATGGGGATGGGCGAGCCGACGGAGAACCTCGACGCGGTCTTGCAGGCGATCCGGATCCTCTGCGACCGCAACGGCCCCGAGATGGCGGTCTCGAAGATCTCGGTGAGCACGGTCGGGCGGCTCGCGGGCATCCGCCGCCTCGGCGAGTTCATCCGCGAACCGGGATTCCGCGGACTCGGCCTTGCGGTGAGCGTCAATGCGCCCAACGACGCGGTGCGCAACGAGATCATGCCGATCAACCGCGCCGAGCCGATGGCGGCGCTCTTCGAGGCGATGCGCGACTATCCCAAGCGGCCGAGCGCCGCGCTCTGCATCGAGTACGTGCTCATTCCGGGCGTCAACGACGCGCTCGAGCACTGCGACGAGATCTGCGCGTACGTCCGCGATCTCCGCTGCAGCCTGAACGTCATCCCCTACAACCCGCGGCGAGACTCGCCGTGGCCGGCCCCCGACGAGGCGACCGTCGATCGCTTCATCCGCCGCGCGGTCGAGAACGGGCAGTTCGTGAAGCGGCGCGGCACCAAGGGCCGCGACGTGATGGGCGCGTGCGGCCAACTCGGCAATCCCGAGATCCGGCGCCGCAAGCGGGTCGTTGGCGAGGGTTGAGGCGTCGCGCCGGGCTCACGCCGCGTGGCGGAAGACCCGCGGTCCGTTGGCGGACCCGCGGCACTCCTCGACGAGGCGGTCGAGCCAACCGCCGGTGTAGGCCGAGGCCGGGATCGGCTTCACCTGCACCGAGAGGGTCGGACGCCCGATGCCTCGAAGTTCCCACGCCCGGCGCAGCCAGAGCGCTCGAAGACGAGCCGCGACGGCCAGCGCTCGCGGCGCCGATCGTCCCGGCAACGCGATGAGCACCACGCCCTCGGCGATCGCCGTGGCGACGGCGCCTTCCGGCGACGCTTCGACGATGAACCGACCGAACTCGGCGAGCACGGCGTCGCGATCCGCAAGGCGACCAAGCGTTCCCGGACGCAGCACCTCCTCGGCAACCACGGTCACACCAGCCACCAGTTCATGGGGCTCCGGGGGGGCCGCGAGGTTCCGGAGGAGTTCGACCAGCACGAGGCGATTCGCGAGCCCGGTCGACGGGTCGCTTCGCTCGAGGTGACGCCGCAGCGCGGCTTCGACGCGGTGACCGGCAAGGTCGCCGTCAGAGGCGTGCGCAGGATCCGGACGGGATTCGAAGGATTCGGACATGCGGGACTCGAAGAGGATCTCGGTCCACGGCGGAGGCCGCGGCCACATCGGCGGCGAGCCCAGCGCATCGACGGGCGACGAGGGCGACTTGAGGGGATGCGTCGGATTCGGGGCGGGTCCCGGAGGAACGCGGAGGTGCCGACCCTCTGCTCCACCCGCGAGGCACGCCACCGCGGATCACCGCGTGGACCCACCGTTGGAAGATCGTTCATCCGCCGCCAAGCCAGTGCCTCGACCACCGCGATCGCTCGACGCATGAGTCGACCGCCCGTTGACGACCGATCGACTTCATCCGGCCCATGCGGCAACGGCGTAGGTGATCTCCCCGCGGAGCTCCGACGCCTCGGCGCACCTCCCGCGGTCGTCGAAACTCCGTACGCTTCATCCATGCCACGCCCCCCCACCTCGAGTCGGCGCTTCCGCGCCTACCTCGAGGCCGCTCGACAGCGACAGAAGGCCTCGCGCCATGAGCGGACCGCGCTCTCCCGCGAGGGTTCCGAGAAGAGCCTGAAGCGGACCCGCGGCTTCGGCACGCTGCTTCGCACCTTCCTCGGCATGCTCGGCCGCCATCGCGGCGCGATCTTCTTCTCGCTGGGCACGCTGACCCTTTCCACGATCCTCGGGCTGGTTCCGCCCGCCGCCACCAAGTTCGCGATCGACTACGCCTTCAGCGGGACCGGGCTGCCGGAGGCGTGGCGCGATCGCCTGCCGTCGTCGTGGGATCTCGCCGATCCGAAACGGCTGCTGCTCTTCCTCTGCCTCGGCGTCGTCGCGATCAGCCTCGTGCGGCTCGTGATCGGCGTGGCGGGGCGATGGCAGGCGACCCGCGCGTCGCGCCGGCTCGCCGTCGACATGCGGCGCCTCGCCTTCGACCATGCGGTGAGGCTGCCGCTCGGACGCGTGCAGGAGCTCAAGTCGGGCGGCGTCGCGAGCATCCTGCGCGAGGACGCCGGCAGCATCGCCGACCTCGTCTTCAGCATGCTCTACAACCCGTGGCGAGCGATCATCCAGCTCCTCGGGTCGCTCGCGATCCTCGCCGCGACCGACTGGCGACTGCTCCTCGGCTCGCTCGCGCTGCTGCCGACGGTGTGGTTCACCCACCGCACCTGGATCGGCCGCATCCGGCCGATGTACCGCGACATCCGCAACCAGCGGCAGACGATCGACGCGCAGGCGACGGAGACCTTCGCGGGCATGCGGGTGGTTCGAGGCTTCGCGCGGCAACGCAGCGAGGCGAATCGCTTCGTCCGCGGCGGCCATCTCATGGCGCGGCAGGAGCTCCGCGTGTGGTGGTGGGCCCGCGGCGTCGAGATCGCGTGGGAGCTGATCATCCCCGCGGCGAGCGCGGCGCTTCTCTTCTACGGCGGCCTGCAGGTGCTCGACGGCACCATCACCACGGGCGACCTCGTGATGTTCCTCACCTATCTCGTCATGCTGCTCGGTCCGATCGAGACCCTCGCGAGCAGCGCGACGGGCTTCCAGACCCAGCTCGCCGCGCTCGATCGCGTGCTCGATCTCGTCGACGAGCCGGAAGAACTGCCCGATCGCCCCGGCGCCCGCGCCATCGAGCCCGCGCAGGTCGAAGGACGAATCGAGTTCCGCGACGTCTCGTTCCGGTATCCGACGAACGACGAACTCGTCCGCGATGGGATCTCCTTCGCGGCCGAGCCCGGCATGATGGTCGCCCTCGTCGGCGCCTCGGGCGCCGGCAAGACCACCCTCTCGAACCTCGTCGCGCGCTTCTTCGATCCGACCTCGGGTGCGATCCTGCTCGACGGCGTCGATCTCCGCGATCTTCGGCTCGCCCACTACCGCCGGCTGCTCGGCATCGTCGAGCAGGACGTCTTCCTCTTCGACGGCACGCTTGCGGAGAACATCGCCTACGGCAGCCGCGGGGCGACGATCGAGGCGATCCGCCGCGCCGCCGAGATCGCCAACGCCGCCGAGTTCATCGATGCGATGCCCGAGCGCTACGAGACGCTCATCGGCGAACGCGGCGTGCGGCTCTCCGGCGGGCAGCGGCAGCGGATCGCGATCGCCCGCGCCGTGCTCGCCGACCCGCGGATCCTGATCCTCGACGAGGCGACGAGCGCCCTCGACACCGAGAGCGAGCGGCTGATCCAGCAGGGGCTCGAGCGGCTGCTTCGCGACCGCACGAGCTTCGTGATCGCCCACCGGCTCAGCACGATCGCCCACGCCGATCTCATCGTGGTGCTCCGCCATGGCCGCATCGCCGAGACCGGCACCCACGAGTCGCTGATGGCCTCGAGCGGCCTCTATCGCGAGATGGTCCTGCGCCAGACCGCAACGCCGGAGCGGGCGAAGCCGAGCCGCGCGTCGAAGTGAGTCGGCGCCGCGCTCAGGCCGCGAACATCTCCTGCAGCACCGCGAGTGAACTCTTCAGCGTCGTCGACGAGACGCGGCCGAGCCGCTTCACGAGGCGATCGCGGTCGACGGTGCGAACCTGATCGAGCACCACGTGCGCCGAGCGCCCCGCGAAGCGGCACGCCACGCGAAACGGGTAGGCGTGCCCGCCGGTCGTCATCGGGGCGACGATGAAGGTGCCGAGATGCTCGTTGAGTTCGTCCGGCGACACCACCAGGCACGGACGCGTCTTGCGGATCTCTCGACCGCGCGACGGCGCAAGCGCGACGAGGTGCACCTCGCCACGGCGAATCGGGCCTCGGCTCACCATCGCCAGCCCTCCCGATCGAACCGTGTCTCCTGCGGCTCGTCGACGAGGCGTGGCTCGCCGGCCGCAGCCGCGGCTCGCGCCGCCTCGGCCCATCCCGATCGCGTTGACCGAACCGAGGTGATCACGATCGCCCCCTGCTCCACCCGCAGCTCGACCTCGTCGCCATCCCGATCGAGGCCAGCTTCCTCGATCAGCGGCTTGGGAAGGCGCACGCCCCGCGAGTTTCCGATCTTGACGAGCTTCGCGCGCATGCCGGCGGCCTCCAAGGTGTAGACACTTTGTAGGCACGGCGGTGGCGGCGGATCAAGAGGGTGGGATCGATTCATGCCCGAGATCGTGCCGCCCACTTCAGCGGAGCCCGACCTTTGCGGCCGAAATGCCGAGCAATCCTCGCGGTGACGTCTCTGGGCCGACACTCATCGCGTCACACCGCCCGGATGAGTGCCCACCCGCGCCTTCAGGCATCCGAATGTGCAACGCTCGGACCCATCATCGTGGCCTCGACGCGAACACGCCCTCAGCCGAACGCCCGCGTCACCTCGATCACCCGCCCCTCCGCGATCGCGTAGACCCGTTCGCCGGGAGCAGGCTGCACACGCACGCCGCTTGCGAAGGCGGTGAACGCCGGCAGCACCAGCGTCGAGGCCGAGGCCGAAATCGACCTGTGAAAACACGGCAGGAGCAGGCGTCGCGTGCCGCGTGCGAGCGACGCCATCGGATGCAGATGGCCCGCGACGCAGGCCCGATCGAGTGGCGATGGCCCACCCGAATCGCCTGATTCGCCCAACGTCCTCGCACCGGGTGGCTCGTGCTGCAGACTCAGACAGCCGCCTTCGACCTCGAGCAGCGCTTCCGCGCCGGCGTCGCCGATCCGCCAGGCTTCGAGATGCCGCGAGGCGGCGCGATCGTGGTTGCCGCCGATCAGGCGCATCGGAATCGCATGCCGCTCCCGCCACCCCGCGAAGCACTCATGCGTGCCACGATCGGCTCCGCGACGGCTGTGCAGGAGATCCCCGAGCACGATCACCTCGCGTGCCTGCGTGCGCGCGATCGCCAACGCGAGGCGATCGAGCATCTCCTCGAGGATGCCCTCCGGCATCGGCACGCCCTCGCGGCGATACGCCTCGGGCTTGTCGAGATGGAGGTCTGCGACGAGCAGCGTGCCCGTCGACTCGACGAGCGCCGCCCGCTCGGGAAGCAGCCGCAGCGCGACGCCGCCATGGAGGATC
>JBMTTG010000174.1:0-6391 GCA_049449095.1 Phycisphaerales bacterium
GGTCCTGCAGTTCCTCCGGCGCGTCGTCCATGTGACGCACCTTCTCGCGGATCTTGAGGCAGGTCGCCCAGAAGAGCCGGTCCGCGAGGGCCCGGTGCTCGAGGCTCATGTAGCCGAGGCTGAAGAGCGAGAGCGCCTCGTCGCGGGCCTGCAGGGCGTCGTGGTAGCACTCGAGGAGGCGTCGTTCCGTCACCCCGTGCCACGCGTCGTGCAGGTCGATGAGCGGCCGCGGCGGCTCCTGGTCGGGTGCCACGAGCGACTCGATGTTCGCCGGAACCGTGAACCGATCGAGCCGGTTGGCGCCGACCACGTCGAAGACGAGCACGCTCTGCTGCGCCGACATCGCCCTGCCGCTCTCGGTCACGATCGTGGGGTGGTCGACCCCGGCCTCGTCGCAGACCGACTGGATGCGGTAGATGACGTTGCTCGCGTACTCCGCGAGCGTGTAGTTGGTCGAGAACTCGAAGTTGGTCTGGCTGCCGTCGTAGTCGATGCCGAGTCCGCCGCCGACGTCGAGGTACTTCATGCCCGCGCCCATGCGGACCATCTCGACGTAGATGCGGGCGAGCTCGTTGACGCCGGTGCTCACCTGGCGGATGTCGTGGATCTGGCTTCCCATGTGGCAGTGGAGAAGCTGCAGGCAGTCGGCCATGCCGCGGGCCTTGAGGAGCTCGACCACCTCGATCACCTCCGGCAGCGAAAGGCCGAACTTCGCCTTGACGCCGCTCGAGTGCCGCCAGCGTCCCACGCCCGAGGTCGAGAGGTTCACCCGCACGCCGATCCGCGGCCGCACCGAGAGACGCTCGGAGCTCTCGAGGATCATCCGCAACTCGGCGAGGTTCTCGATGACCGGGATGATCGTGCGACCGAGCTTCGCCGCGAGCGCGGTGAACTCGATGTAGCGCTCCTCCTTGAAGCCGTTGCAGACGATCAGCCGGTCCGGGCGGTCGCCGGTCAGGCCGAGCACCGCGAGCAGTTCCGGCTTCGATCCCACCTCGAGGCCGAAGCCGAGCGGCTCGCCGTAGTGGCGGATCTCCTCGACGATCCGACGCTGCTGGTTCACCTTGATCGGATAGACCGCGCAGTACTCGCCGCGGTAGCCGTTGTCGCGGATCGCGACCGCGAAGGCGTCGTGCAGATCCTGCAGCCGCTGCTTGAGCAGGTCGCCGAAGTGGATCAGCACCGGCGTGCCGAAGCCCCGCTCGCGCACACCCGCGACGACCTCGTGCAGATCGATCTGCCGCGCCGGATCGCGATTCGGCCGCACCACCACATGGCCCTCCGGCGAGATGTCGAAGAAGCCCTTGCCCCATCCGCGGATCTGATAGAGCTCCGCGGCATCCTCGATCGTCCACGCGGGCCCGATGCCGCTGCGGGCCGGCCGCGCCTTGCCGTCGGCCTTCGCATCCGCGATCGACGCGGCGTGAGGCTGCCCTGAGGATCCGACGCCGGTGGAGGTGGTCGCCTGGCTCATGAGTGGGTCCTGTTCCCGGAAGAGGTGCGAAGGCGAAGCTGGATCGTCGCGGGAATCGACGGCACGACGCCGACCGCATCGCTCGGGTTCCAAGCGGAGCGGGCGGAGATTGTCCGAGGGATTCCCGAAGGGTGCGGGCGAGACGGCAAGACGAGGCGGACCGGCGCCGCGGCGAGCGCGACCGTCTTCGCAGAACCGCGAAGTGTACCGGGCACGCCCCCTTCGAAGCGCCACAAAACTTCGCGTCGCCCGCCGGATGATGGCGAGTCCGCCCACCGCGGGATGGCGAAGCCTCGACCTCTACCATCCTTTCCCCCATGTCCGACTCAGACTCCGCCTCCGCCCATTCCCCGCCGACCGAGCGGGACCTCGTCTTGGGCATCGACCTCGGCACCACGCACTCGCTCGTCGCGGTCTGCGACGACTCGGGGCCACGCGTGCGCGCCGACGAGTCCGGCCGCAGCCTTCTTCCATCGGTGGCGAGGCTCATGGAGGCGTCGACGCCGATCGTGGGCGACGAGGCACGGCGATCGGCGGGCGAGCATCCCGAGCGGACCGTCTTCAGCGTGAAGCGACTGATGGGTCGGAGCCTCGCCGACGTCGCCGACGAGGCGGCTCGACTCCCCTATCCGGTCGTCGCCGGCCCGCGTGGCCTCGCCTGTGTCGCCGACGGCAACGCGATCCGAACGCCGCAGGAGATCTCCGCCCTCTATCTCCGCCGCCTCCGCGAGATCGCCGCGGCGGAACTTGGCATGGACGTTCGCCGGGCCGTGATCACGGTGCCCGCGTACTTCGACGACGCCCAGCGGCAGGCGACCCGCGATGCGGGAAGGCTCGCGGGGCTCGAGGTCCTCCGCATCGTGAACGAGCCGACCGCGGCGGCCCTCGCCTACGGGCTCGGCGCTCGCCGCCGGGACGGCGCCGCGACCGTCGCGGTCTACGACTTCGGGGGCGGCACCTTCGACGTCTCGATCCTTCGGCTGGTCGCGGAGGGCTCGACCGACGCCGGCGGGAGCGACGACCAGATCTTCCAGGTGCTCGCGACCGCGGGCGACACCCATCTCGGCGGCGACGATCTCGATGCGGCGCTCGCCGCGAAGCTCGCCGAGGTCGCCGAGGCGCGGCTCGGTGCCGGCGCCGCCGATTCGCCCCAGGCCCGGCAGGTCCTGCGGCTCGCGGCCGAGCGGGCGAAGATCGCGTTGAGCGAGACCGAGGAGATCGTGGCGGAGGTCTCGCTTCCATCCGGCTCCCTCCACGAACCGATCACGCGAGCGACCCTCGAGTCGCTGGCAGCGCCCCTCGTCGAGCGCACCCTCGATGCGTGCGAACGCTGCCGACGCGACGCCGGCGTCTCGCTCGAGGAGATCGATGCGGTGGTCCTCGTCGGTGGATCGACGCGGATGCCGCTCGTGCGCCGCCGCGTCGGCGAGTTCTTCAAGCGAGCGCCCTACACCGCGCTCGATCCGGATCAGGTCGTCGCCCTCGGGGCCGCGGTGCAAGGCGCCATCCTTGCCGGGTCGCGGCGCGACCTGCTGCTCCTCGATGTGCTTCCGCTCTCGCTCGGCATCGAGACCGCCGGGGGCGGCGTCGCCAAGATGCTCGTCCGCAACAGCACGATTCCCGCCCGTGCGGTCGAGCGCTTCTCGACTTCGGTCGATGGCCAGCGGAACGTGCGGATCCACGTGGTGCAGGGCGAACGGGAACTCGTCGCGGATTGCCGAAGCCTCGCCACGTTCGATCTTCGGGGATTGCCGCCGATGCCCGCGGGGATCCCGAAGATCGAGGTCGAGTTCCTCGTCGACGCCAACGGCGTGCTCGGGGTGGTCGCGGCGGAGGCCCGCAGCGGGATCCGTGCCGCGGTGCAGGTGGTGCCCACCTACGGGCTGACCGCGGAGGAGGTCGACCGGATCGAGCGGGACTCCTTCGCCCACGCCCGCGAGGACATGCGGCGCCATCGCACCATCGATCTTCGCGTCAACGCCGGTCTCGATGCGAAGTGGACCGGCGAGACCCTCGAGCGGGTGCGGGGCGAACTCGATCCGGAGTACGCGGCGGAACTCGACGCGAAGCTTCGCGCGGTGAGGACGTTCGTGGAGCAGGCCTCGAAGGACGTCGATGCCGTCGACGTCGACGCGTTCTCCACGGCCCGCGACGAGCTCAATCGGACCGCGATGCGGATGCACGAGATCGCGATCGCCCAGAGCCTGCGCAGTTCGACGGCCTGATCGATCAGAACCGTTCGCCCGCGCGGGGCAGCGCGTCGAGTTCGGGCGCAAACCGCCCCATGGCGATCGCCCGCATCGCCTCGAGCATCGACTCGATCTGCGGCACGCGTCCCCGCGCCGTCAGACGCCGATTGAGGCTCGGGCTCTTGAAGTCGAGTTCGGTGCGCGGCCGCTGGTCGGCGCCCGGCGCGTCGTCGGACGCCTTCGATTCGGCCTCGACGCGATCCCACCAGGACGTCTCGCTCGGCGGATCGAGAAACTCCGCAAGCTGCTCGCTCGAGAGCTGCGTGGTCCAGGTGATCTCCTTGAACTCCGCGGCACGCCCACCCGCGGCGCCGAACAGGCCGTTGCGGTCGATGGAGTAGTACTCGACCTTCTGTTCGGCCGGGATCCAGTGCCGCAGTTCGAGGGTTCGTCCGCCGGTGACGGAACGATCGTCCTTGGCGAGTCCCGCACAGGCGGTCGCCAGAAGCGGCAGCAGGAGCAGGGCCATCGGGACCAGTCCGAGCGTGCGAAGCGTGGCGAAGGTCATGGGAAGGCTCCTCGATCAGGGCCGCGTCGGCGTCGAGGCGTCGCCGCGATAGCGCTCGTACGGGTCCGGGCCGAAGTCGTAACGGATCGCGGCGGCAGGCAGCAGTTCCGGCGGCTCGTCGGCCATCCACGAACGGTCGGCCAAGGCCCGGATGAAGTCGCCCAGCACGCGGTCGCCCCCCGCCTCCGCCGGCCCCCGGGCGATGAACGCCCAAGACTCCCCCGCCGCATGGAACTCGACCACCTGGATGAGTTCCGCCGGACCTGCGGTCAGCATGCGGGGATTCCCGACCGGATCGCCGGCGACGGGATCCGCCAGGCCAAGACGAGCGGCCAGCGACCAGATCTCCTCGATCTCGGACACCCGCAGCGACCGGACGACGCCCGGACGCTTGCCATGGTCGGTCCGTTCGGCGGTCGCCGGCGCTTCGGCTCGCAGAGAGCCGTCGGGAAGCAGCATCCAGCGTCCGTTCCGCTCCTCGACCTTGAGGACCGGCGGCGCCGCCTCGCCCCGCAGCACGGTCGCGTTGATCGAGAGGGCCGGCGGCACCGTCGAGGCGTCCGGCCGGAAGGGCTGGCTCGAGCAGGCGACCAGCCCCGCTCCGAGAGCCGCGGCGAAGGCGAGCGCAGGACAGGCAGTCCGATGCATGGCGGCAAGGTAACGCCTGCGAGGCGGGACTCGGTGGAGACGGTGTGGCCGTTTCCGGTGTGGGGCGTTCACGGGAACTTCATCGCGGAGCCTCGCGGACCCGCGGTTTCCGTTTGCCCCTGCCTGAAACGCGAAGTACGCTCCATCGAGGATCGGCGTGGTGCCGCATCCGCGTGCCCGACCGATCTTCTCCCGAGCTTGCCTTGAAGAACGCCTTCGCGTGCATGACCGATCGCCTCCCTGCGAGCGCGAACGAGTCGGCGAGTTCGATCAGACACCAACCTCAATGAGCTCCGGGGCTCGAGCGAACAAGGGCTTCGGGGTGCTCCCGAGAGGCCTTTCCGTCGACCGTGACGCTGCTGCCGGACCAGCGGCGGTCGTTCCATCCACTTCGATTCCGGCATTCTGAAAGGAACCTCGCCATAGCGCAGATGAGACGACCCTTCCGAGGCGAAGCCGCTCCCAGCGGTCCTCGGATGAACGAGCGGATCCGCATCACGCCGATCCGGCTGATCGATGAGACCGGGGAGATGGTGGGCATCGTCGAGACCGACGAAGCCCGAAGGCGCGCCGCCGATGCCGGGCTCGACCTCGTGGAGGTCGCCGCCGACGTGCGTCCGCCGGTGTGCCGGATCATGGACTACGGCAAGTTCCGCTACGAGCAGTCGAAGAAGGACCGGGCCGGCCGCGCGAAGAGCAAGGTCTCCGAGATGAAGGAGGTCCGGCTCGGGCGATCGATGAAGATCGATCCGCACGACGTCGAGATCCGCATCAACCAGGCCCGACGATTCCTCGCCGAGGGACATCGCGTGCAGATCGTGCAGAACTTCCGAGGCGCCCGCGAGATGGCCCACCGCGACCGCGGCGACGTCCGCATGCAGGAGGTGATCGAGCGACTCTCCGATCTCGCGAAGGTGGAGGCGCCGCCCCGCATGGCGGGTCGCCGCATGAGCATGATCCTGGTGCCGGACCGCGCCAAGGTCGAGGCGTACAAGCGCCGGATCGCCGCGGAGAAGGCGGCCCGCGGGGAGTCCGTCGAGGAGGAGGTCGAGGAGATCGAGGAGGCCGCCACGACGACCACCGCCGACGGGCGGCTCGGCGAGCGGCTGCAGATTCCCGTCGCCGCCTCGCATGGGGAGTCGGATGGCTCCTCGCCGTCGGGCGGGATCGATGACGACCTCGGCGAGGACTTCGACGACGAGGACGATGACGACGGCGAAGGCGACGACGGCGACGAGCGGGCCTGATCCCGCGTCCTTCCCGTCAATCGAACGATCGCACGACGCCCGCCGAATCCGGCGGGCGTTGTTCATGGGGCGCGGGCCACGTCACGCGGTGGTCACTCGCTTCGCTCGGCGGGGGGTGCGGTGCTCGAAACGGTCGCCAGTGCGGCGGGCGACCACATCCGTCTCCTCTTCTCCTCTTCTCCTCTTCTCCTCTTCTCCTCCTCTCCTCCTCTCCTCCTCTCCTCCTCTCCTCCTCTCTCCTCACTCCTCTCTCCTCTTCTCAAGA
>JBMTTG010000175.1:0-6387 GCA_049449095.1 Phycisphaerales bacterium
CGATCGTGCTGATCCCGCTCGGCTCGATCGGATCGGCGTGGTGCCTGAAGCGGCTGCTCGGCGCACGGGGCACCGAGGGATCGCGGCCCTAGGGCGAGACCCGATGCCAGACACCGTTCGCCACCACGGGCTCGACTTCGTTCGCGCGTCGATGATGCTGCTCGGCGTGGTGCTGCACACGGCGCTCTGTTTTCAGGAGACGCCGGGGGCGTGGATCTACCAGGACCCGAACACCACGCCGTTGGCCGGGCTGCTGGTGGTCTCGATCCACGTCTTCCGGATGCCGATCTTCTTTGCGATGGCGGGCTTCTTCGGCGCCATGCTGCTCGAGCGTCGCGGCCTCGCGACGTTCGCGGCGCACCGCTTCAATCGGATCGCGGTCCCTCTCCTGGTCGGGTGGTTCGTGCTGTTTCCGATGCTCGCGTGGGCGATCTCGTTCGCGTGGACCAACGCCGGCAGCGACTCGATCGCCGCCGCGTTGGGCACGATGTCCTGGAACGCGAACTTCGCGGACGCCGGCCCGATGCACCTCTGGTTCCTCGTCGACCTGCTCTGGTTCTACGCGGCGGCGGTGCTGCTCAGCGGGATCGGACGCGTCGCGCCGCCGATCGCCTCGGCCGTCCGCAGGATCGCCGCGTCGATCGCGATCGGACGCCTGCGGTGGTTTCGCCTGCCGATCCTCGTCGCCGTCGCGTTCCTGCTGATGCTGCCCATGAAGGATCCGGGCATCGACGCTACCGAGTCATGGCGACCGGAGTGGTCCGTCATGGCGCTCTACGGCTTCTACTTCTCGATCGGCTGGATCGCCTACGGCGTACCCGGTCTCCTCGCGGATCTCCAGCGATGGTGCTGGGTGCGGCTCGCCGCCGGCGTGCTGTCGCTCCTGTTCGCCACCATCGCGACGATCGCCTGCTACGTGATCCTGTTCGATCCGGATCGCGGCGCGGAATCGCCGGCGTACCGCGGTGCGTTCCTGGTCGCCCAACTGCTTCAGGCAGCGACCGCGTGCCTGCTGCTTCTTGGCCTCGCCGGAGCGAGCGAACGGGTGTTGCGTCGGGCGAACCCCGCGGTGCGGTACCTCGTCGACGCCTCCTACTGGATCTACCTGCTGCACCTTCCGCTGACGATCTTCATCCCGGCGCTCTTCCGGCGGTGGGAGTTCCCGGGGCTTCCGAAGATGCTGCTGATGATGGCGCTCGTGACGATCCCGCTGCTGGTCACCTACCACCTGTTGGTTCGAGGCACCGCGATCGGGGCGACCCTGAATGGCCGCACCTACCCGGTGTGGCCCTTCACGCGGACGAGGGTGCCGGAACCGCCGCCGACCGAGTGATCCGGACGGCGCGTCACCAGTTCGCGCGCACGAGTCGACGCAGCCCATCGTCGGCGGCGAAGTAGCGCAATCGCAGTCGCTCGCCGGCGCTGCCGAGCCAGACCGCCCGTCCACGAGCGCGATCGATGCGCCCCAAGGCTTCGGCAACCGACGCGAGATCCACCGCGGCGGTGCCCTCGCCGGCAGCGTGGGCGCGGGCGAGCCATCCGAGACACGCCACGTCCAGCGCGAGCGCCTGCACTCCGTCGGCGATCGGCCACCCGTAGTAGCCGGTGCCCCACGCACGTCCTCCAAGGATCGACGCCCGCAGCCAGCGAATCACGAGGTCCGCGATCTCGCCGGTCGCGTCGACCTTCGGCATCGCCTCGATCGACTCGAAGTCCCCGGGCAGGCGCCAGCCTCGCGCGAGCGACGGCACGACGCCACGGCCCCGGCTGAAGCGCCGACTTCGGTTCCACTGCGAGAGCCTCGCCCGAATCGACGGCTTGCGCTCGTCCCCGGTGAATCGTGGATCCTCGATCCGCGCGAAGACCGCCTGCCGCAGCATGCGCCGCTGCCCGCCACCGGGCGGCTCGACCGGCAGGTGCTCGAGTTCGCCCGGCAAGGCCGAGACGAGCAGATCGACGAGTTCGCGGATCCGTGGACCGCGCACCTTGGCGAACGATGCGGCACCAAGCGACTGCGCGAGCCAGGCGAATCCGTCGAGGCGGATCGAGAGCGGCACGCCCGGGCGCTTCAGCCACGCATCGAGTCCCTCGGCGATCGAGTGCTCCTCCGAAGGCTCGGCGCGAAGATCCCGATCGAGTCGCGGCGGCGCGATGGTCGCCGCCTCGGGCACCTCGCGCAGCGCCCGATCGAGGTCGCGCCGATGGGTCGAGAGCGCCTCGCCACGATTGGCTCGCACACTCGAGCAGGCGAAGTTGAGGCCCGCCCGCACGCCGCTCGCATCGGGGGCGAGGTTGAACGGAAACAGTCGGCAGGCGACGGGCTTCTCGTCGAAGCCGAACTCGGCGTGGATGCGGCAGAGCCCGTCCGGTTGCAGGAACAGGCAGGCGCCGTCGGGCTGCTGCCGCAGGTAGCGGCGTCCGCGGAACTCGACCGTCACCGGCGCCCCGAGGCGCTCCTCCCACCGCTGCTCGCGCAGTCGATCGAGATCCTCGTCGCGCAACTGCACGCTGAAGTCTCGGCAGCAGTCGCCGCAGCCGTGGCAGGAGTACCGCTGCTCACGGAGATCGAGAACCTTGAGCGGTACGGCGCTCGCCATGTCAGCCGCCACGCCTCCCGGCGAGGAGTCTCTCCGCGATCGCCCGCGTGGCGGCGCCGCGATGGCTGCGCGCGTTCTTCTCCTCCGGAGCGAGTTCAGCGCTGGTCCGACCTTCGTCGGGCAGCAGCAGGTGAGGGTCGTAGCCGAACCCGTTCGTGCCGCGTGGCGCCTCGACGATCACGCCCTCGAACACGCCGCGGCTCTCGGCGAGCACGGCGCCCTCGGGCGACGCAAGGCACATCGCGCACACGAAGCGAGCCGTGCGGGCATGCTCCGGAACCGACGCGATCCGTTCGACGAGCTTTCGGTTGTTCGCGGCGTCCCGCGTCGCGCGATCGCCTTCGGCGCCGGACCAGCGAGCGCTCCGCACACCCGGCTCGCCGCCGAGGGCATCGACCTCGAGGCCCGAGTCGTCCGCGAGGCACGGCACGCCGAGGGCTTGCGCGTACGCCACCGCCTTGATCCGCGCGTTCTCCTCGAAGGTCGCGCCGGTCTCCTCGGGTTCGGGGAGCGAACCGCCGCCGGCCTCCGCGAGACCGAGAACCTCGAAGCCCCGCGGCGCGAGCACCGCCGAGATCTCCTCGATCTTGTGGGGATTGGAGGTCGCAACGACGAGACGACGAGGCGGCGAGTCGGGCATGGCGACGATCGTAGGGACGACTCGGCTGCGTGTTCACGCTTCGGCCGGATTGCCCGCGCAAGCCTCTCGCGAATCCACGGATCCCCGGAATCCGAGGATCGTCGCTGGCGGAGCCTCCATCCGGGCGTACGTTCGATTCCGCTCGACCACGTGGAGAAGGAGACCGTCATGATCCACCGCTCGTTCGCCGCGCTCGCCGCGATCTCGCTCGCCGCCGGCCCGCTGGCGTCGGGCGCCTCGGCGGAGATCGCCACGCTCGATGCCTCGCTCGATGCGACGCTCTACGAATCCACGACGATCCCGCTCGCCAACGGCGCGGGCGAGTGGTTCTTCGCGGGCATGAACAACCAGGGACTGCGTCGGCGCGGCCTGATCTCGTTCGATCTGGCCGCGTTCGTCGACTCGATTCCCGGCGGGGGCATCGAGATCCACTCGGTGTCTCTCGAACTCGCCCTGACCCAGGGAGGCGGCGCCGCGACCACGATCGATCTGCATCGAGTCTCCACCGCCTGGGGCGAAGGCACCTCCGACGCCTCGGGCAACGAAGGCGCCGGGGCGCCGGCGACCCCGGGATCCGCGACCTGGCTCAACACCTTCTTCGACGGCTCGTTCTGGTCGACGCCGGGAGGCGACTTCGCCTCCGAGTCGAGCGCCACGCTCTCGGTCGGCGAGAACGGCGCCTACAGCGTCTCGAGCGAGGGCATGCGGCAGGACGTGATCGCATGGATCGAGAACGCCTCGACGAACTTCGGGTGGATCCTGATCGGCGACGAGACGCAGATGGGCACCGCGCGGCGATTCGATTCGCGCAACAACGAACTGCCCGGCGGCCGGCCGAGACTCGTGATCGACTACACGGTGGTGCCGGCCCCCGCGGTGCCGGCGATCCTCGCGGCGTTCGGAATCGCCGGCTCGCGGCGACGCCGGCACTGACCTCGGCTCAGGTCTGCAGGACGCCGGTGCGGAAGGGACCGTCCATCGGGCTTCCCGCCGCGAGGCGCATGGCGAAGACGAGTTCGGCGCGGGTGTCGAGCGGATCGATCATGCGGTCGATCCAGCCGCGGGCGGCGCCGTAGAGCACGTCCTGCTGCTCGGAGTAGCTCGCGGTGATCGCGTCGAGCAGGGCCTTGCGATCCGCCTCGTCGATCTTCTCGCCGCGACGCTCGCGGGCGGCAAGGTCGATCTGCAGGAGCGTGCCCGCCGCTTGGGCGGCGCCCATCACCGCGCACTTCGCGCCGGGCCACGCGAGGGTCAGGAAGGGATCGAAGGCCCGGCCGCACATCGCATAGTTGCCGGCGCCGTAGCTCGATCCGGTCATGAGCACGACCTTCGGCACCACGCAGTTGCTCATGGCGTTCACCATCTTCGCCCCCGCGCGGATGATGCCGCCCTGCTCGCTGTCGCGGCCGACCATGAAGCCGGTGGTGTCGTGGAGGAAGAGCAGCGGGATCCGCTTCTGGTTGCAGTCCATGATGAACCGCGCGGACTTGTCGGCGCTGTCGTCGTAGATGACGCCCGGCATGTTCATCGACTTGGCGGGCCCGGCCTTGCCGCCGGGCATCGCCCGCTCGGTGAGCTTGCGCTGGTTCGCGACGATGCCGCAGGGGAATCCGCCGATCCTCGCGTAGGCGCAGACGATGCTGCGCCCGAACTCGCCGCGGTACTCGTCGAGGCTCTCCGCGTCGACGAGGCACGCCAGCAGGTCGCGCACGTCGTACTGGCTTCCCGGCCCGCTTCGGAAGATCTCGAAGAGGTCGCGTCCCGTCCGAGACGGATCGCGAGGAGGAACCGGCGACGTCGGATCGCGGCGAGCGCTCTCGACCGCCGCCATCAGCCGCCGAACGCGCTCGATCGCCGCCGGGTCGTCGGGCTCGCGGAAGTCGATGGTGCCGGAGATCTCCGCGTGCATCAGGGCCCCGCCGAGCTCCTCGCTCGAGACGTCCTGGCCGATCGCGGCCTTCACGAGCGCCGGCCCGGCGAGATAGAGCCCGCTTCCCTCGGTCATCACCAGGGTGTCGCAGAGGACCGGCAGGTACCCGCCGCCCGCGACGCAGTTGCCCATGATCGCGGCGAGCTGGGGGATGCCCTGCGCCGAGATGACCGCGTTGTTGCGGAAGATGCGGCCGAAGTCGTCGGTGTCGGGGAAGACGTCCTCCTGCAGAGGCAGGAAGACCCCGGCGCTGTCCACGAGATAGACCAGCGGCACCCGGGCCCGCTCGGCGATCGACTGGGCGCGGATGATCTTCTTGCAGGTCATCGGGAAGAAGGCGCCGGCCTTCACGGTGGCGTCGTTGGCAACGACCATCGCGGGCCGGCCCTCGATCGAACCGAGGGTGGTCACCACCCCGGCCGCCGGCGCCCCTCCGTGCTCCCGATACATGCCATAGGCCGAGAAGAGCCCGCACTCGAAGCGGGGCGTGCCGGGGTCGAAGAGGCGGTCGAGCCGCTCCCGGGCGGTCAGTCGCCCGTGGCGATGCTGCCGCTCGACCCCCTTCGCGCCCCCGCCCTGCTCGAGACGGGCGATCTGCTCGAGCAAGTGGTCGCGGGCCTCGGCGAGAGGCGTGGCAGGAAGGTCGGCGGTCGTCCGGGGATGGCTCATGGGCGGGCGAGAATACTCCGCCCTCGGATCGCGGCCGCGGGTTGCCGGCTCCGTGTCCGGCCCGCTCCCGATCGACCGGGGGCTCCCTCGGGGTCGAAGGGCCGACCTTCGAGGAGGTTGCCGACTGCGGTCTTCCCTTCGCGGGGCGGTCTGCTATCTTCCCCGATTCGTCTTTCCCCAAGCAGCCCGAGCCGCTGCGGTGGCGTCGTCCGCACCGCCGGCTGGATCGGGCTCCGGTTCAAGAGCGCCGACACGACATGAGCGTCGAAACGATCGACAAGCAGCGGGTGGTCGAGACCAATCGCCGTCACGAGGGCGATTCCGGCTCCCCCGAAGTCCAGGTGGCCCTGCTCACCGAGCGGATCAACCATCTTCAGGACCACTTCCGGCTCCACCCGAAGGACCACAGCTCGCGACGCGGGCTGCTCCTCATGGTCGGGCAGCGAAACCGCATGCTCAAGTACCTCGCCGCGAGCGATCGCGAGCGGTACCTCGAGCTGATCCGCCGCCTCGGCCTTCGCAAGTGACCCCTGCGGGGGGGGGGGGGGGGG
>JBMTTG010000176.1:0-6343 GCA_049449095.1 Phycisphaerales bacterium
GCTTCGGTTCCTCTCAACTCGATCAGGCGGGCCTGCTCCTCGCGAACGCCCGCCTCGAACCCGCCGGCGATTCCGGCCCGCACCGCCGAGACGACTGCCGCGGATGGCGTGAGCGGTGCGGGGGACCCAAGTCCTGCCGCGGCGATCGCACCCTCGATCGCCTCGCCCATCGCAGGCCCGATCGCGCGGGGCCGGTGCGACGGCGCGTCGGGATGGTTCGCAAGCCACACCTCGGCGGTGCTCTGAAGCTCCTCGCGGGTCGGGGCGACGATGTCGGCAAGGCCCGTCGGCAGATCGACGCTCTTCCACGGCACCCCGCTCGCGGTGCGCTCGATCGCGAGCGCCGGATCGATCCGCGTCGGAAGCGTCTGCGTGCCGCCCCAGCCCGGGCAGATGCCGAGCGAGGCTTCGGGGAGCCCCACGAGATAGGGCTTGGCGCCTTCGGTCGTGGTGAGGAAGCCCAAGCCGTCGCAGTGAAGCGCCAGTTCGAGCCCGCCCCCCAGCGCTGCGCCGTGGATCAGGGCGATCGTCGGGCACGGAAGCGCGAGCAGCTTCGCGAAGCACGCGGCGCCGTCGGCGAGATAGGACGCGAGCGCCGCGTCGTCGAGCCCGTCGATCTCCGCGAGATCCGCGCCCGCGACGAAGACGCGCTCGCTCGCGCTCGCCAGCACGAGGCCCTTGGGCGGATCGGCCGCCACGGCCGAGAGCGTCCGGTCGAGCTCGCCCACGAGCCATCGATCGAGCACCACCACACCGCCCCGCGGCTTGGTCGGCGAGGGAGGCAGCCAGAGGGTCTCGATCCCCTCGGGGGAGCGCTCGCGGCGAATGGCGGTGGTCGGGTCGTTGGTCATGTCGAATCGGGCGGGCGGTTCGTCACCACAGAACAAGCAAGGGAACCAATCAAGGCGGCATCGCGTCGCCGCGTGGCTGTCCGTCGCCGGCGCCGGGTGACGATCCGGCGCTGGAATCAAGCCGATGCCTCGCCCGCTTGGAGCCTCTCGAGACGCAAGGCGCCGGCTCAGGGGCGGAACAACGGCGGAAATTTCGATGGTAGCGAAGCGTGCCGACCGGCCGAAGCCTTCGAGGAATCCCCTCCGTTGGAGGCAACCTTCCCCTCGCCGCGAAGGGCTTTCCTCGGCGCGGTCACCCTGCGGTCATCCGGATGCCCGTCGGCGACCGCCCATCCTCGTCGAAGATCGCCAGAACCTGCTCCTCGCCAGGGCGGAACTTCGCTCGGGGCACCGGCAGGTCGCTCGGGCCACAGACCTTGCCATCCTGGGTGCGGGCGAAGTAGCGACCGAGCGGCTCGCCATCGAGGAAGGCCTCCCCCTTGCCCATCGAACTCAGGTCGAGGACGAGGCCGGCTGCTCCGAGCGACTTCTCGGACGTTCGGATCGTGCAGCGGAACCACGTCGGCAACCCCGAAGCAGCCTTGCGACTCCCGTCGGCGGCAACCCAACCCGGCTGCTCGCAGACCTCCGGCGCGGAGTACCACCGGGCGAACGCCCACGCGCCGTCGCCCCCCAGTTCACGGACGACCTCCTCGAGCCGAATCCGCTTGACGATCGACCGGTCCGAGAGCGGATGCTCCTCGTCCGGAACGATCACGATCGCGTTCGACCCGGCCCGGGTCGAGACCGCTCCTTCGGCGGGAAGTTCCAGCACCGTCCGCCGCGAGGCGTCGCCGTCGATCCGGGCGAACACGGCGCCGTTGAGGAAGACCGTCGAGGGGCATGGCCACGAGCCGAGGTCGAGCAGCAGTCTCGTCTTCCGACGGTGCGACCACTCGATCCGCACACCTTCCTCCGGTGCGGGCGTTCCCCGAACCACGCCCGGCAGGAAGCCCCGAAGCGGGAACGGATCCACGGGTGCCACCGGCCCCATCTCGATCTTGGTGCCCTTGAGGGGTGCCGTCTCGGCGATCGGACGCCAAAGGCCGGTGCGGCGCTCGGGCCCGAGCCCATCCGAACCTCGTCCAAGGTGCTCGGCCAGCACGGCGAGCCGATGCTCTCCGGCGGAGACCTTCACCTCGATCGGCGGCGACGTCGCGCCGGGCCCCTCGCCGACCACTCCAAGCAGCGTGCCGTCGAGGTGCATCCGCAGGCGGTCGCCCGCGTGCGGCAGATCGAGCCGGATCCTTCCGGCCTTGGACTGGCGGAAGCCGACGCGATACCAGCCGTAGCCCGCCGCCACGCCGCAGGCCCGAAGCGACGCCGGCCCATCGATCGTCGCGAAGCGGGGGCTCGTGCCCTCCGACAGCGACGGGTCGCTCCACTGCTGCCACTCGCCCCACCGGACCGGTGTGGCGCGGGATGTTGCGCCGCTCGCGCGATCCTTGGAGACCGATCCATCGAGTTCGATCGCGAAGGACTCCTTGAAGCCCTTCGCGAGCCTGAACGACCCGTCCTCGAGCCGGCTCTCGACGCCGATGCGCAGCGTGCCGCCATCGGCGACCGCCGCGAGCGACTGCGCCTCGTTGAGGACGACGACCACGAGGCCGCGATGCTCGGCGACGAGCGGCGGCTGCGAGTTGGTCGGCACCTTCACGTCGAGCGCCGCCCCGCCGATCGAGATCGTGCCTTCGGCGCCCGCGGGCCCGAAGAACACCAGCATCTTGCGGCGAAGCATGCACAGCACCGGAAGCGTCGCGTAGTCGAGCCGCCCCTGCCCACGCAGGTCGATGTCCTTGGCGAACCACGCGAACTCGGACTCGCCGAGATCGACCGGAAGCGTCCGGCCGTCCTCGAGCACGAGGTTCATGCGACGGTCCTTCGCATCGGGCGCGAAGGCGAAGACGACCTGCCCACCGGGACCGCGCACACCCACCACCGAGGCGGGCGTGCCGTTCTTCCGGCCGCCACGACCTGGCGGCACCGGATCCGGATCGGCCGCGATCGGCTGGCGGTCGGCCTCGGCGTCCGCGAAGACGTGTCCGAAGCTCGAGGCGAAGAGCATCAGCCGTCGAAGCGCCGCCGACTCGGGACGAAACGCACCGAAGGCATCGACCAGCACGCCACGCGGCTCGACCGTGGCGATGAAGCCACCGGCGGCGCCATCGGCGGGAGCCTGTCGACCGGACGTGCGCTGACGGTGCGTTCCGCCGACCGCGTCGCATACGAGCGGCATGGCGCCGGAGGCAAGCGTCGCCGCGACATGCCGCGGAAGATCGGCGAGCGCCGCCGACTCCTGCTTCGGATCGCCGCCCCAGACCGAGACCGCCCTCGGATCGCGGATGAACGCCACGCGGGGCCGCTGCTCCTGGAGTTCTCGAAGCTGGCGGAGGTTCGCGAGCATCGAGTCGCAGCCTTCCCAGCAGTCGATGGCGCCCTCGATCGGCTGCCACATGCCGTTGGCGGTGAGGAGCGGCACGCTCGCGCCGCACTCGCGGGCGAAGCGGACCAGCTCGGCGAGATAGCGGTCGGCCTGCTCGTCGTTCGCGCAGAACCACCGATGTTCGATCTGGATCGCGATCACCGGCCCCACCTGCCGCCTGCCCGCCGCGAGGGTGTCGGTCGCCTGGCGGCCGGAGACCTTGGAGAGGACCTGCCGGTAGATCGCGGAGGTCCGCTCGAGGAACGCCGGATCGGACTCGCGAAGCCTGGCAGGCCCCGACTCGAGCACCCAGGACGGGATGCCGGATCCATCGAACGGCTCGCCGATCGCCGGTCCGATCCGCAGGACCACCCACAGCTGCCGCTCGGCGCAGAGGTCGAGGAACCTTGCGAGATCCGCCTCGCCCTCGAAGCGGAAGCGCCCCTGCCGCGGTTCGTGCACGCACCAGGGGGCCGAGGCGACCACGGTGTTCGCGCCCGCACGACGCAGCTGATCGAGCCGATCGCCCCATGAATCCGGTTCGCAGAGCGCGTACTCGAAACCGGCGCCGACGAGCCAGGCCCGTCGCCCCTTCACGAAGAAGCTTTGTCCGTCGAAGGTCACGCTGGGCATGCGAACGATTCTCGGTTCCGCGACTGCGGTGAATCGGACCCGTTATGGTGGCAGAATCCACGGAACCGGGCAAAGGTCCGGCGGATTCCCCACCGCGACGTCCGAGTTGGACTTCAGGGACACCGCCTTGCTCTTCGCCGGTTCCCCACGATCGGAAGCAACGAACTCGTGACGATCGCTTCGAGACCATCGATCGCCGGACGGCGGCGCATCGCCTGCCTGATGTCCGCCCTGGCGCTGACCTCGCTCGTCGGCTGCGACAGCGCCATGCGCACGATCGATCGCCGGACCGAAGCGACGCTGCTCTCCGCCGCGGACGACGTCTCAGGCGGCACGATCGCCCCGCGGCTCCGCACCGACGCCCTCTACGAGGGCGATCCCATGGCGCCCGACTACCCCGAGCGCTACCGACCCCCCACCCGCAATCCCTCGGCGTCGGACCTCCGATTCACTCCGCAGCCGCCCCGCGACGAGCCCCTCGAGGCGGCCGCCGCGCGCATCCAGGCCGAGGGCATGCCTCCGGCCGATGCGGTCGAGCTCGACCTGCGGGGCGCGATCCGTTTCGCGATCGACAACGCGGTCGAATATCTCAATGCCGAGGAGACCTACATCATCGTGGCGCTGGCGCTCATCATCGAGCAGCACCGCTGGGAGCCGCGGCCCTTCAACGTCACCAGCGCCGAGTTCGCGGCGTTGGGCAACGACGGCCGCTTCGGCCGGACGCTTCAGATCTCCAACGACCTCGGCGTGACCCAGCGTCTGCCCTATGGCGGCGAGGTCTCGGCCCGGCTCGTGGTCGACGTCACCCGCCAGGTCG
Source organism: Phycisphaerales bacterium (assembly GCA_049449095.1). Taxonomy (GTDB): domain Bacteria; phylum Planctomycetota; class Phycisphaerae; order Phycisphaerales; family SM1A02; genus VGXO01. Next base: position 4,763 of record JBMTTG010000176.1, read on the forward strand.
ACGGGTTCTTCACCCAGGAGGGCACCGCCCAGTCGGCGGACCTGATCCTTCAGGCGGAGATCCCGTTCCTGCGGGGCGCCGGCATCGCCGCCCGCGAGGAACTGATCCAGCGAAGCCGCGACCTCATCTACGCGGCGCGGTCCTTCGAGGAGTTCCGTCGCGACTTCTGCTTCTCGCTGATCCGCGGCTACCTCGATCTCGTGCTGCAGCAGCAGGAGATCGCCAACGCCCGCCGCCAGGTCGCGAGTTCGCGCCAGGTCGATCAACGCGAGGACGCGCTGGTCAAGGCCGGGCGACAGCCGCCGTTCCAGGCGGACCTCGCCAAGCAGAACACCCTCTTCGCGGTGAACCGGCTCGCCGGTCTCGAGGAGCGGTATCGCGTGGCGGTCGACAACTACAAGGTCCGGATCGGCATGGACCCGACCACGCCGGTGGTGATCGTGCCGGTCGAACTCGACCTGCCGATGCCGGCGGTGACCGCGTCGGACGCGGTTCGGCTCGCGATGCAGTTCCGGCTCGACCTGCAGACGATCGCCGATCGCGTGGAGGACGCGCGGCGCCGCGTCGACGTCGCCGCGAACCAGGTCCTGCCCGATCTCGACGTCACGCTCGCGGGCGTGATCCCGACGATCGACCGCTTCGGCACCAACGCCGGACTCAATCTCCGTCCCGACGACGGCATCTATCGCGCGGGCGCGTCCTTCGGCTGGGCGCTCGACCGCACCATCGAGCGGGCGCAGCTCCGCCAGTCGCAGATCCGCTACGAGCAGGAGATCCGCGACGAGCGGCTCGCCCGCGACGATGCGGCGGTCGAGGTGCGGAGCTCGCTCCGGGCGATCGAGCTGAGCCGCTTCAGCCTGCTGCTTCAGGAACAGAACGTCGCGATCGCCATGAACCGCGAGGCCTCGATCGCCGCCGCGCCCGATCGGGCGAGCGCTCGTGACCGCACCGAAGCCCTCGACCAGCGCCGGCAGGCCGAGGACCAGCGCGACCGCGCCCAGGTCGACCTGCAGATCTCGATCCTCGACTATCTCCTCACCACCGGGCAGTTCCGCGTGACCCCCGAGGGGCTCTTCCTCCCGGTGACCGGTCTCGAAGGCTCCGAGGTGATCGGCACCCTTCCGCAGGATGTCCCGGGCCCGGCTCCGGATCTCGGAGGCATGGCTCCGGAGACCGGCGAGCAGCCCTTCCCGGACGCCCAGGGTGTCGATGGAAACTTCCCGGTCCAGACCGAAACGCTGCCCGTGCCCGATCCGTCCGCTCCGCTCGTCGAGCCGGTCACGGTGCCGCCGGCAACTGCCGGCGACGACCGCCGGTAAACGGAAGTCCGGCCGGCTCGTCGACTTCCTGCAGGCCTTTCGCGACTCCCGCGGCCCGGGCGGTCGAAGGTTCCTACCGTGACCTCTGCGGATCCGTCGCCGGATCCGAGCCCTGTCCCCGTCAGGATCGAGATGACCGCCGCCCCGACCACCCCCACCGCCGTCGCGCCAAGCACCACGCCGCCAGCCCGTTCCGCCGTACGCCGGGGCGGCATTCCGTGGGTCAAGGCGGCCGTCGGCGTGGGTGCCCTAGGCCTCTCGG
>JBMTTG010000177.1:0-6336 GCA_049449095.1 Phycisphaerales bacterium
GCCCTGCCTCGACCAGGATTTCACCGAGCTTCTTGCGGACCTTGCGTGCCACCTGCGACTCCGGATGCCTCGCGAGCCGGGCGCGACGGCGCACGGTCGAAGATCTCTAGTATGCGGGCGTCCCCGATGACGGGCAAACGACCCACGCGTGCTCCACGCCGCCGACGGGTTCCGCTCCGGGGCGACGCGGGTGCCGTCCGACCGATCCGCCGACCCCACCTCCATGCAGCACCAGCCTTCACCTTCGCCGGACCGGAACCACTCCCCGGGTCCGCGGGTGCTCGTCACCGCCGGCCCGACCCAGGAACCGATCGATCGGGTCCGCTTCATCGGGAATCGATCGTCGGGGCGGCTCGGCCTCGCCATCGCCGAGGCCGCGCGTCGCCGAGGATGCCCGACCACCCTGCTGCTCGGTCCGATCGAATCGAAGCCGAGCGTCACCGATCCGCAGTTGGAGCTCGTTCGGTTCCGGACCGCCGCCGAGCTCGAGCAACTCCTTCGTGAGCAGTCCGATCGCCACGACCTCGTGGTGATGGCGGCCGCGGTGGCGGACTTCCGACCTCGATCGGTCCTCGAAGGCAAGCACGCCCGCACCGCCGGCGGCCTCTCGCTCGACCTCGAGCCGGTGCCCGACCTGCTTGCGAGCCTCGCCTCCCGCCGCCGTCCCGGGCAGCGGATCGTCGGATTCGCCCTCGAGGAGGCCTCCTCGCTCGAGGCTCGCGCCGCCGACAAGCTCCGCCGAAAGTCGATCGACGCGATCGTCGCCAACCCGCTCGAGACGATGGACGCCGGCGAGATCCGCGGCCTGCTCCTCTTCGCCGACGGCCGCCGCGAGACGCCCCCCGGGCACCCCGACGCGATCCCCAAGCAGGCGTTCGCGGAGTGGCTCGTCGGTCGCCTGCTCGAAGGCCTCACCGACCAGGCACGCTCGGCGGGCTGATCGCGTCAGTCGAGCTGCGCCGCGCGGCAACGCTCGAGCGCCAGCACCGCGAACGCCGTTCCATAGGGATGCCCGTAGCCGTACAGCGGGAAGTCGAGCCACGAGCCGTCGGGGTTCTGGATGCCGGCGAGCACCCCCTCGAGCCAGCCGGTGTACTCCTCGCGGGCGGGCGACTCCAGCAGCGCGGCGTTCTCCGCCGCGTACCAGTGCCCGTAGAGGTGGTAGTAGCCCGAGTTCTGGTAGTAGGCCTCGTGAGGCCGCGGGCGCCCCTGCCCGATCTGCAGGTACTTGTGATCGCGCCGCATCGCCTCGAGGCCCGCCTCGACCTCGCCGAGGGAGACGCGGTCGCCGAAGAGATGAAGCGCAAGGTTGCACGGCTGGCTTCGCGCGAGCGATCCCTGCACCATGTTGAAGCCTGCCGCCGGACGGAAGAGCGCGTAGGTCCCGTAGACGTAGGCGCCACTCGGAAGCCGCAGCCGTTCGACGACCGCGACCGCATCGGCGATCCGCGCGGCCGGGTACCCCACGCCGACCGCCTCGGCGTCGCGCAGCGCCAGGAGCGCCGACGCGGTGTTGAAGCTGGTGGTCATGTCGCCCGAGGGCACCGCCATCTGGTGATCGAAGTCGTAGTAGCCCCAGCCGCCGTCGGCGGCCTGCGTCGAGATCAGGAGGGAGAGCTCTCGGTCGAGCAGTCGACGCAGCGACGCATCCTGATCTGGGAGGAGCCCCGACGCGAGGAGCCTCGCCGCCGCCTGGGTCAAGAAGGTGTGGGTCCACACGTTGTAGAAGGTGTCGCCGGTCGCCCGCAGGCTCGGCTCGGTCGAGACGAGATACGAGACGCCGCGATCGAGCGCCCGCACCGCATCGGCCTCGCCTCGCGCCGCCGCGGGGAGGATCGCCATCGTCGCGAGCGCGCTCGTCGCGTCCTTGAAGGCGCGGTGGCTCGCGACGGTGCCGAGATAGATCTCGCCCGGCCGCGCCGACTCGAAGCTCCCCCACGAACCGTCGGCGTTCTGATTCCGGCAGAGCCATTCGATGCCCCGCGTCAGTGGCGAGGCGACCGCCTCGCGCGACGGCCTCGCCTCGGGAGACGCCGGCGAGGCGGCGCGATCGGCGTCGGCACGGGGCCCACGCGCGGAAGCACAACCGAAGAGTCCTACGAGACCGCCGACGAGCGCCAACGCCAGCCCGATCGAACCCGTCGCCGCGATCCTCACGGGGCGATTCCGCTGGAGGTCTCGGGTTCCGCCTCCGGCACGAGGACTCGATCGCCGGGTTCCAGTCCCTCGAGCACCTCGACCAAGGTGGTGCCGGTTCGGCCGAGCACGATCTCGCGCTGCGATTCGCGGCCGTCGAGCAGGATCAGCACGAACGTCCGATCGCCGTCGCGGCGCACCGCAGCGCTCGGGATCGCCACCACCGGCGCCGTGCGGGTCGTCGCGGAGACCTTCGCCTCGAGCCCGATCAGCATGCGGGGATCGGCGGCCGGAACCTCGACCTTGGCGGGGAACGCCGCACCGGTTCCGTCGGCCGTTCCGATCCGGGAGAGCCGGGCGATCGTGCCGCTTGCCGCAAGCCCGGGCACCGCCGGAAGCGAGACGTCGACGGATGCTCCGGACTCGAGCCATCCCAGTTCCTGAGCGCCGACCTTGGTCTCGATCGAGAACGCCGAGGCGTCGAGCACCTCCGCGATCCGCTGGCGTGCGTCGACCGCGTCGCCTGGAGCGAGCGAGATCGCCGTCAGGAGCCCGGTCGCCGGCGCCACGATCTCCGTGGCGACGAGATCGCTCTCGAGATCGGACACCCGCTCGGCAAGATCCTCGAGTCGCCGCGTCGCCTCGGCGAGCGCCAGCCTTCGACGGATCGCATCGAGCCGCTGCGATACCTCGGCGTGCCGCAACTCCTCTGCGGACGATTCGGCGCGGTCCGCGACATCGCGATCGCGGTCGGGCATCTGCACGCTCGTGAAGAGTTCGTGATCGATCCTCGCGAGCGCCAGGCTCTCCTGGGCTCTTGCCATCGATCGCCTCGCCCGCTCGAGCACGATGTCCTTGGTCTCCGTGGCCAGGCTCGTGCCCGCATACATCGACTCGAGCTGCTCGAGTTCCTGCCGCTGATTCGTGAGCGAGTCCTCGCTGCCCTGCAGCCGCAGCACCGCGCCTCGCTGTTGCCGATCGCGTTCGGTCTCGCGATGGAGCTCGAGCGCCTTCTCGGCCCGCTCGGCGGCGAGTCGCTTCCGCTCGAGCGAGGTCAGCCCCGCCTCCTCGGCGATTCGCTGCTCCTCTCGAAGGAGATCGAGCCGAAGCGAGGCTTCTTCGAGCTCGACCCTGGCCCGCTCGAGGGCCTCCTCGATCTCCGCGGTCTCGAGTCGAATCAGCACGTCGCCGGCCTCGACCGGACCGCCCTCGAAGAGCACCTCGTTCACGAGGAAGGCGCCTCGAAAGGCCTTGGGCACGAGCCGAATCGGCATCTTGCGGGCGGCGGCAAGACGCCCCGTGCCCTCGAATCGCAGTTCGATCGGCGTGGCCTCGACGGTCCACGGCGGGGCCGCGAACGCCGAGGCGGCAACCGTCGCCGCGACCACGGCCGCGACGGTCCGGCTCCACGTGGTCCGCACTCCCGGGCGGGCGACTCGGGCGATCGCGTTGGTGCAGGATCCTCGCTGCATGGTGTTCGACTCCGCGGGGCCTCGGACTTCGCTTCACCGTGCGGCAAAGCGACGGTTCGAGGGGTTTATACTCCGCCCCCTTCGTCCGCGGGTCGTCGACTCGCGAGGCGATGGCGATCGCTCCGATCGCCGCTTCCGAACGTCCTCTCGCGGAGAACTCAGCGATGCAGCTCGGCATGATCGGCCTCGGCCGGATGGGTGCGAACATGGTCCGCCGCCTCATGAAGGCCGGACACACGTGCGTGGTCTTCGACGTCAATCCCGCCGCGGTCAAGGCGCTCGAAGCCGAAGGCGCCGTGGGTGCCACCTCGCTCGAGGACTTCGCGTCGAAGCTCACCCTGCCCCGCGCGGCGTGGCTGATGGTGCCCGCGGCGCTCGTCGACGAGACGATCGCGGCGCTGCGGCCGCACCTGACGAAGGACGATGTCCTCGTCGACGGCGGCAACTCCTACTACCGCGACGATCTTCGGAGGTCGAAGGACCTCGCCGGTTCGGGCATCCACTACGTCGACTGCGGCGTGAGCGGCGGCGTGTGGGGACTCGAGCGCGGCTACTGCCTGATGATCGGCGGCGACGACGTGGCGGTGAAGCGGCTCGATCCGGTCTTCAAGACCCTCGCGCCCGGCAAGGGCTCGCTCGATCCGACGCCGGGACGGCCCGCCAATCGCGGGACCGCCGACGCGGGGTATCTCCACTGCGGACCGTCGGGCGCCGGCCACTTCGTCAAGATGGTCCACAACGGCATCGAGTACGGCATCATGGCCGCGTACGCCGAGGGACTGAACATCATCAAGAACGCCGACGTCGGCCTGCGGAAGCAGGAGGTCGACGCCGAGACCACGCCGCTCCGCGAGCCCGAGGCGTACCAGTACTCCGTCGACATCGGCGAGGTCGCCGAGGTCTGGCGTCGAGGCAGCGTGATCGGCTCGTGGCTGCTCGACCTGACCGCGGCGGCGCTCGTGAAGGACTCGTCCCTCAAGGACTTCGCCGGACGCGTGAGCGACTCGGGCGAGGGCCGCTGGACGCTCGAGGCCGCGATCGACGAAGGCGTGCCGGCGCCGATCCTCGCCGCGGCGCTCTTCAACCGCTTCGACAGCCGCGGCAACGCCGACTTCGCGAACAAGATCATGTCCGCCCAGCGCTTCGAGTTCGGCGGACACCACGAGAAGCCCGCCTGACGCGGCGCGGCTCCGCTTGACCGATCCGAGTTCGCCGACTCGTCCGCGACGAGCGGCTGGAGCATCCGCGATGACCACGGCCCTACCCTCCGACGCCCTCGTCTTCTTCGGGGCGACCGGCGATCTCGCCTTCAAGCAGATCTTCCCGAGCCTCCAGGCGCTCGCGAAGCGCGGGCACCTGAACGTGCCCGTGATCGGCGTCGCCAAGGACGAATGGAGCGACGACCAGCTTCGCGCCCGCGCCACCGAGAGCCTCAAGACCCACGGCGGCGTCGACGACGCGGCATTCAAGATCCTCTCCGATCGCCTGCGCTACGTGGGCGGCGACTACGCCGACCCCGCGACCTTCGCGAAGCTGAAGTCCGCGCTCGGCGAGGCGAAGCGCCCGCTCCACTACCTCGCGATCCCGCCGGTGCTCTTCGGCAAGGTCGCGGAGCAGCTCAAGGCCTCCGGCTGCGCCGACGACGCCCGCGTCGTCGTCGAGAAGCCCTTCGGACGCGACTCCGCCTCCGCCAAGGCGCTCAACGCGACGCTGCACTCGGCCTTCCCCGAGGAGTCGATCTTCCGCATCGACCACTTCCTCGGGAAGGAGCCGGTGCAGAACATCCTCTACTTCCGCTTCGCCAACACCTTCCTCGAGCCGGTCTGGAACCGCCACTTCATCGACCACGTGCAGATCACGATGGCGGAGGACTTCGGCGTGCAGGGCCGCGGGGTCTTCTACGACGCGACGGGCTGCATCCGCGACGTCATCCAGAACCATCTCCTGCAGATCGTCTCGTGCCTCGCGATGGAACCTCCGCACTGGGACGACCCCGAGTCGGTGCGGGACCAGAAGGTCGAGCTGCTCAAGAGCATCCATCCGCTCACCACCGATCACGTGACGCGGGGCCAGTTCGTCGGCTACCACGACGAGCCGGGCGTGAAGCCCAACTCGACGGTCGAGACCTACGCGGCGGTCAAGTTCGAGATCTCCGACTGGCGATGGGACGGCGTGCCGTGGTACATCCGGACCGGCAAGCGCATGCCCGCGACGACCACGGAGATCCGCGTGCAGTTCCGCCGGCCACCCTCGGTCGTCTTCCCCGAGAGCCAGGCTCCGCCGGCCAACTACCTGCGCATCCAGATCAAGCCCCGCATCGAGGTCGACCTCGGCGTGCGGGCGAAGAAGCCCGGCATCGCGATGCTCGGCGAGGACGCGGTGCTCTCGGCGGTCGACACCGACCCTGACATGATGGAGGCCTACGAGCGGCTCCTCGGCGACGCGCTGCGGGGCGATGCGACGCTCTTCTCGCGGCAGGACGAGGTCGACGCGGAGTGGCGGATCGTCGACGGCATCCTCGATGACGCCACCCCCTGCTACACCTACGAGCCGGGCACCTGGGGACCGGAGGAGTGCAATCAGGTGGTCATGCCTGCGGAGGGCTGGCACAACCCGGTCGGCTAAGGGTCCGGTTGTCTGGCGCGGATGGGTCCGAGGCGCCCCCAATGGGAACGCCCTGGGATCCATGCGAGCCCGAATGGGCTGCTCGTTCTTCAGGCGTCGAGCC
>JBMTTG010000178.1:0-6311 GCA_049449095.1 Phycisphaerales bacterium
CAGGCGGGCCCGTTTCGATCGGATCTTGTCGGGCGCTCCGCAACGGCGACTCGTTCGTCGAGTGGCGTCGCGTCGTGCGCGAGGGTCTCGCGCCGTGCGCCCGGTCGGGATCGAACTCAGTAGGAGCGGCGGGCGGGAGCCGCGGGCTTCGCCTGGGCGGCTGCGGGCGGCGGCATCATCACCGTGTCGATCACATGGATCACGCCATTGCCAGCGGGAATGTCGGTGGCGACCACCAGAGCCCCGCCAGCGTTGACCTTGCCATCCTTCACCTTGATCGGGATCGGGCGACCAAGCACCGTCGGCGCCTCGGTCAGCTTCACGACCTCGTCGCTGTACACACGCCCAGGGATCACGTGGTAGGTCAGGATCTCGACGAGCTTCGCGCGATTCTCAGGCTTGAGCAGGCTCTCGACGGTGCCCGCCTCGAGCTTCGCGAACGCCTCGTCGGTCGGCGCCATGACGGTGAAGGGACCCTTGCCGAGCAGCACCGGCGCAAGGCCCGCCGCCTCGACCGCCGCAAGAAGCGTCTTGAAGGTCCCAGCCTCGGCGGCCACCTCTGGAATCGGGTTCAACTGGGGAAGGATCACCTCGTCGATCACATGGATGACGCCATTGCTGCAGAGAATGTCAGTGCGCACGATCTCCGCATCACCGGCGAAGGCCTTGCCGTCGCGGACCGCGATGTCGAAGCGCTGACCGTTCAGCGTGGTGGCGTTCGGCAGCTTCACCGCATCCGCCGCCATCACCCGGCCCGGCACCACGTGATAGGTGAGCACGGCAACAAGCTGGTCGCGATTCTCCGGCTTCAGCAGCGACTCGAGGGTCGCGGCCGGCACCTTGGCGAAGGCCTCGTCGGTCGGTGCGAAGACGGTGAAGGGGCCCTCTGCGGAGAGTGCGTCCACGAGCTCGGCGGCCTGCAGCGCCTTGACGAGCGTGGTGAAGTTGCCGGCCGCGATCGCCGTGGCCGGAATCGTCTTGGCACCGGCCGGCTGAGCCTGAGTGGGCGTGGCGGGAGCGGACTGCCCGCTCGCGACGAGAACACCGCTCGCGAGAAGCGAGGAGAGGACGAGTGAAGTACCGATCATGATGAATTCCTCAACGCCTTGCAGTGCAAGGGTTCACACGCTTCGAACACGGCCGTGCCGCACGCGCAGGCAAGGCCGAACCCGGGAAACGAGCCCTCGCTTTCGCGAACTCCCTCGAGCGGATTCGGCAACCTGCGCGAGTCTCGCCACGCGGCAGACCGGCGGACGAAACTCCATCGCTGCCTTGCAGCGCGTCGCCGCCTCGGGCGTCCATCGCGATTGGTCATGGATGTCGAGCCAGCGACCCGACGCCTGACTCCGGCGATCGCTTCGCTCGCGATCAAGACGACGATCGTCCTTGCAGTCGGCCTGATCGCGTCGGGTGGCCCAGCTCCCTAGCGGTACTGCGCTCGCACCAGTTCGCACGCCTCCGCATCGAAGCGATCGTCCCGTCGCATCTGGCTGAAGAGCCCGAGCAGCTCCTGCTCGGTCAGCTGCCGCTTCTCGGGACCGGACACGTCGAGGTAGACGCCTCCTCGATGCATCGCGATCAGCCGATCACCGAGCGTCGCCGCCTGCTGCATCGAGTGGGTCACCATCAGCGTGGTCGAACTCGACCGCGCGACGAGGTGCGTGGTCAAGGCGATCACGAGTTCGGCGCTGCGGGGATCGAGCGCTGCGGTGTGCTCGTCGAGGAGCAGCACCTTCGGGTTGGTCAGCGTCGCCATCAGCAGTGTGATCGATTGCCGCTGCCCGCCCGAGAGCAGCCCGATCGGATCGTCGAGCCGATCCTCGAGGCCCAGGCCGATCTGGGCGAGCAGGTCGCGCCACTGCGATCGCTTCGCGCCCCGCAGCAGCGGCGCCATGGTCCGCGTGCCGCCCCGCTTGGACGCGAGGGCGAGGTTCTCGGCGACCGTGAGTTCCGGCGCCGTGCCCGCGAAGGGATCCTGGAAGACGCGGCCGACGAGCGAGGCGCGACGATGCTCGCGCCAGTTGGTGATGTCGACGCCGTCGACCACCACTCGACCCGCGTCGAGTTCGAAGGCGCCGGAGATCGCGCCCTGCAGGGTGCTCTTGCCGGACCCATTGGTCCCGATCACCACCGTGAACGAGCCGGGCTCGAGCGCGAGATCGACGCCCGCAAGCGCCCGGACCTCGTTGGCGGTGCCGGGATTGAAGGTCTTGCGGACCGACTCAAGCCGCAGCATCGGCGCCTCCTGCTGCAGGCGTCCGCGCGAACCGCGCCAGGCGCCGCCGCCCCGTCTCCTTGATCCAGTCCGGACCGACGATCGCCACGAGCACCACCACCGCGGTGACGAGCTTCAGGTCGTTGGCATCGAGTCCCATGCGGATCGCGATCGCGACGAGCAGCCGGAAGAGCACCGCCCCCATCACCGCCCCGGCCACCGCGAGCGGAATCGAGCGCACCGGCCCGACGAGGGTCTGCCCGAGGATCACGCTCGCGAGCCCGAGCACGATGACGCCGATCCCCATCTGCGCGTCGGCGAAGGCCTGCATCTGCGCGAACATCGCGCCCGAGAGCGCGACGAGGGCGTTCGAGAGCGCAAGCCCCAGCACCGTCATCCGGTCGGTGCTGGTGCCGAGGGCCCGCAGCATGCGGGCGTTGTCGCCGGTCGCCCGCATCGCGGCGCCGAGTTCGGTCTTGAGGAAGAGCACCAGCGCCACCGCCGCGATCGTCGCGAGGATCGCACAGGCGACGAAGAGCCCGACGTCGGCCGCGGGCACTGCGCGACCAAGCAGCAGCACCTCCTCGCCCAGCAGCTGCTCGGCGCCCCGCTCGAACGGCGTAAAGAGCGTCGACGCGGTGATCGGCAGGTTGCTCGCCCCCATCACCCGAAGGTTCACCGAGTAGAGCGCGGTCATGGTGAGGATGCCCGCGAGGATCGGGTTCACCTTGAAGCGCACATGCACGAAGCCCGTGACCATGCCGGCGAGCGCGCCGCCCGCGACGCCCGCCGCCGTCGCCGAGATCGGATCGAATCCGTCCTTCAGAAGCCGCGCGGCGATCGCCGCGCCGAGCGGGAACGAGCCGTCGGCGGTGATGTCGGGAATCCGATACACCCGGAAGGAGAGGTAGATCCCAAGCGCCAGCACCGCGAACACGAGGCCGATCGCGAGGGTCGCGAGCAGCAGACTCACGCGGAGCCTCCCTTCGCGAGCGACCACACGAAGACGACCCCGCGCACGAAGGCGGTCTCGTGGCCGGAGTCTCCCCGCATCGAGTGCACGACGAGGCGAATCGGCTGCTCGGCGAGCAGGCTTCCCGCGGCGCTCGGATCGGAGGTCGTCGCCGGCACCGGCCGATACGACGCGACCGCCGCGTGGGCGTGGAGCAGGATGTCGCCCACCTCGACGAGCGTCTCGGACACCTCCGGCGGCACCTCGCCCGCGCTGCCCGGCGGGGCCGCCACGCCCACCACGACCAGCGACTCTCCCTCGTGCATCGGCTCGCCCGCGAAGCGAAGCGCTCGCCGCATGGCGTCGGGCGACATCGACCGAGGCGGCTCGCGCCAGCCGTCGGGCGAGGTGCGCGCCCAGGCGCCGAAGGCACCGGCGCATTCGCCCATCGCGAGGAAGGCGATCGCGCCGCCGGTCCGCGCGATCATCGCCGACGCGAGGGACGACACCGACACGACCTCCCCATGCCCCTCCTCGAACTCGCCGTGCAACGATGGCACGCCCTCGACGACGATCGTCTCCCGCGCGACGAACGAGACCGTGCCGGTCTCGCTCGAGGCCAGGCAGTCCGGGCGAGGCGCTTCGGCGGGCTGCACCACGACGGTGCCGCCGGCGGCGAGCCCTTCACCGTAGTGGCCGCGGGCCTCGGCGAGATCGTTCGCGAGCGCCAGATGACCGATCGCGAGACGTTCCTTCGACGCCGCGACGACGCCTTCGCCCACGAATCGGACCACCGCTGCCGGCGCATCGGCGGAGCCGAGCCGTCGCACGCGGCCGCTCCAGCCGCTGCCGATCGGCGTCGAGTCCTCGGCGCTCGCCGCGGACTTCGCCGCGGGCATCAGCATCGCCTCGAGCTTCGCGACCCGCAGCATGCCGCGCACCGGCTCGCTGGCCGTCACGATCGCGAGGACTCCGCCGACGGCGCGGAACCGCGTGAACGACTGCACGAGAATCCCGATCCCGACCGACGAGATGAAGCTCACGCGGTCGAAGTCGAGATCGACCCGCGCCTTGCCCGAGCGGATCGCCGACTCGAGTTCCTTCGACGCCGACTCCGCCCACGCCGAATCGATCCGGCCCTCGAAGGCCAGATGGACCGCCTCGCCGCGAATCGTGCGCTCGACCCTCACGGCGATGCCGCCTGCCTGGGGGCGGGCTCGGACGCGGGAAGCTGGCCGGACTCGTCGGTGAATCGAGCGATGGCCGCAAGTTCCGGCGTCAAGTCGATTCCGAACTCCTCGAGCCGAGCCGGATTCGCGAGCAGGATCGACTCCTGCGGCGGCGCGAAGGGAATCCGCTCGGGACTCTCGCCGCGAAGCACGCGATCGAGCATCCGTGCGCTCACCGCCCCGACCATCGAGTAGTCGAGCGAGACCGAAAGCGTCGCCCCCGAGGCCATCGCGGCGGTGGTGAAGGCGAAGACCGGCAGGTTCGCGCGGTCGGCGCTTCGCACGATCGAGTTGAACCCCGACGCGGAGGCGTTGTCGGAGATCTGCACGAAGAGGTCGACGCCTCGCGCGGCGAGGCTGTCGGCGGCCTCGGGAATCTCGGTCGGCCGATCGGCGGGCGCCGCCACCACCTCGATCCCCGCCGGCTCGAGCGCCTTCACCAGCAGGTCGCGGTGGTGCAGGCTGTTCGCCTCGCTCGGAGCGAACACCGTGCCGACCCGCGTCACGCCCGGCACGACGGCCTTGAGGATCTCCCGCATCCGCGGGGCATCGATCGAGGTCTCGGCGCCGGTCACGTTCGGCAGGTGGTCGGTCGCGCTGGCGCCGGCGCCCGCCGCAACGCCGGAGGCGACGAGCGAGAAGACGATCGGCCGATTCCTCACCCGCCTCAGCGTCGCCTGAAGTGCCGGCGTCGTGAAGGGCACCACCACGTCCGGGCGCTCCGACTCGATCGCCGACACGATCGTGTTCAGCGTGCCCGAGTCGAGTTGGGCATCGCGAAGCGAGAGCCGGATCGTGCGTCCGTCCTCGTAGCCGAGCCGCGCGAGTTCTTCGACGAACCCGGCATGGCACTCCTCGAAGTTGGGGGTGCGTCCGAAGGTGAGCGCCGCGACCTCGGGAATCCGACCTGCCGCGATCGGCTTGCCGCGCGGACGCGCCGCGGCGACCGCGGCGGCACCCGGCGGCGTGAAGTCGCGCTGGGTCTCGCGCACTTCGACCACGCCGTCCGCGCCGACGATGCGCTCGGCCTCGGCGGTCACGGACGGGGCCGCCGACCACCCTTCGCCGAAGCCGCCGAGGTTCAGCCAGAGCGTGACCGGCACGAAGTTCTCGACGGGAATCTCCCGCGGCGGCACGCCCGAGAGCACGAGGTCGGCGATCGTGCCCGTCGCGATCCCCATGCCGTGATAGTCCGCGCCGTAGTTGATCGCGGCACCGAGATCGGCCATGTTCGGGAAGTTCGTGACGACCGGCACCTTCGAGCGGCGGCATCGCTCGATGATCGGCGACGCCGCGGCGATCGCGTTCGTGTCGGGAAGGATCCAGAAGCAGTCGACGCCGCGCGAGAGAACGACCTCCGCCGCCGCGACGACCTCGTTGACGTTCGCGCCGTTCGCCTCGACCAGTTCGAGGCCGAGCTTCGCGCAGACCTCGCGGCCGAGCTTCACCGACGCCTCGGCGTTCGGCTCCGCGGGATTCCAGACCGTTCCGATTCGCCTGACCTGCGGCGCACAGGCGAGCATCGCGTCGAAGAGAAGCTCCGCCGGCTGCAGCGTGCCGAAGCCCGCGACCGACGGAGGGCGCGTCGAGTCAGGCTCCCAGGCGCCAAGCGGCACGCCGATCGCGGGCGGCGATGTGACGAGCCCGAAGACCTGCGGCACGCCTCGCTTGTTCGCGCGAAGAAACGACTGGGTGGCCACCGTCGAGAGCGTCACCGCGAGGTCGTAGGGCGGCGACGCGCCGGCGACCTGTGCGGAGATCTGCCCGAGCGTCCCCACGTCGCCCTCGGCGTTGAAGAGGTCGATCGTCGCGCCGGCCTCGGCGGTGTAGCCGCGGTCGGCGAGGAACTCGAGGAGTCCGTCGCGCCCCGCGTTCATCGCGTCGATCGAGGAGATCTGGATGACCGCGATCCGTC
>JBMTTG010000179.1:0-6267 GCA_049449095.1 Phycisphaerales bacterium
GCCGCAAGGCGATCCAGGATCGCCTCGGCGGCCGCGTCGGCTTCGCCGCGGGCGGCGGAGATCGTTGCGAGCCTCTCGCGAGCGCCGCCCGAAAGCGCCTCGATCGCCAGAAGCGTCTCGCGGAGCGCGGGCTGCGGGGCGCCCGGATCGGGTGTCGCGATCGCAAGAGCCTGCCGATCGAGATCCGCGATCGCCTGCCGCATCGACTCGGCGAGCCGTCGATCGATCGACTCGAGCCGCGCCGCGAGTTCGGACGCCTTCGCCGCCCGCAGCTCGGCGATGGGATCGCCATCGATCGTCGCGAGGCGCCGCAGGGCCGACTCGACTGCAACACGCTGTGCCGCGAGCGGCGAATCGTCACGGGCGGCAGCGGCGATCGATTCGGCCTCGGCGAGGGTCGCCTGCGCTTCGGCGAGTTCGCGGGCGTAGGCCTCGATTGCCAGCGAAGCCTCGGCGACGAGTGCGTCGTAGCGGTCCCGTGCCGAGGGCAGCAGCGTGTCGTCGCGGCGGTTCGAGGCGGCGAGCTCCTCGAGCAGTTCGCGGGCCTGTTCGAACTCGCCGCCTTGCGCGAGGGCGGACGCCGCCTCGGCCGAGGAGAGCGCGGCCTGCTGTTCGAGCATCCGGACCGAGAGCCACGTGGCGCCGGCGACGAAGAGGACAGCGGCTCCTCCGCCGAGGAGCAGGCGCCGCCGGCGTCGACGCCGCTTCTCGTCGAGATCGCGCGCCCGAAGCGCCTCGAGCCGCGCGAGGATCCGGGCAGGGGGCGTGCGGGAGAGCCGTGCGAGCGACGAGGCGATCGGCTCCGCCTCGTCGAGCCCGCGGCCCGCGTCGAGGACGCGCTCGAGATCCGCGACGAGCTTCGCCGCCTCGAGATCGGCGGCGTCGGCGCGTCGCTGCGCGTCGAGCCATCGGAACGCCGACTCGATCGCGGCATCGTCCTCGCCGGTGCGGCGGGCGAGGTGTTTCCAGCGCGCCTCGAGCGACTCGAGGGCGCCTCGGTCCATCTCGGCGAACGCGACGCGGATCCGCTCGGCGAGTTCGTGCCGTTCCTGGCCTTCGGCGCGATCGGCGAGCCGTCGCCTGACCGCCTCGACCTCGGGACCGAGGTGCTCGGGAAGCCGCGTCGCCCAACCGCGCGAGGCGATCACGGCTCGGATCTGCTCGATCTCGGCGAGATCGTCGCGCTCGTCGGCGCGGGCCAGGTTCGCCTTCAGGCCGCGCTCGACCGCCCGCTCGAGTTCGTCGGCTTCCCGCGCCAGGGCGGCATTGCGTGGAAGCCTCGACCGCAGTCGATCGAGCACGGCCAGGCGCTCGAGCGGCGAGATCGCCTCGAGGGCCGACGCGCGATGCGCCGCGAGAAGGCCCTCCACCGAGGCGGCGTCGGCGTGCGCAACGTTGAGCCGCTCGATCGCGCGGCGGTCGAGGCCGCGGTGAGGCGGAATCCGACCAAGCCACGCGCGGCTCGCGGTCTCCTCGGAGAGCGATGCCAGCAGCGCCTCGATCGCGATCCCGCGCTTGACGAGGTTGCCCGCGTCGAGCGAGTAGGCGACCGCCTCGGAGAGGAGCCCCTCGTCGAGCCATCGAAGCGACGTCTCGACCGCTTCGGCGAGGCGTTCGATCTCCGCGGCGAGTCGCGCCGCGAGCGTGCCGTCGTCCTCGCCGAGGCGCCTGCGGCCCGCCGCGAGGCTCACCGCGTCGACGATCTCCGGATCGAAGCCCCGGATCGCGATCGGAGCGCTCATGGCGAAGCCTCCGGCGAAGCGAACGGTCCGGAGAAGAGCGCCCAGGCCAACGCGATGACCGCAAGGATCGCGACGGAGGCGACGATCAGCGCTCTCGACGATCGCGAGCCCGAGGCGGGCTCGGCGAGCGTCACCTCGATCGGCCCCGACCAGGCGTGATCGGAATCCTCGAAGCGCTCCGGCTCGGCGGTGCCGACCTCCGGCACGTCGCGCGGCGCGGCGGGGCTCGCGGACGATCCGGCTCGCGCCGCGTCCGCGAGTTCGCCCGAGGAAGCAGACGGGCGTCCGGTCAGATCCAGGAGCGCGGCGCCGCCTGGAAGCGGCGTCTCCGCGATCGCGGCGGCGCGATCGTCGAGAAGGACGAGCGACACGTCGTCGCGGCGGCGCAGGCGATCGGCGAAGGTGAGCCGGTGCCGCTCCTCGGCCGGCAGCAGCGCGAGAATCTCGCCGAGCATCGCGACCGCGTCGATCGATCCGGTCAGGCGCACCACGAGCGTCGCGCCCTCGAGTTGCCGCAGGCGCTCGACGACGTCGCCCGCCCAGCCCGCATCGCCGGCGGCCACGCTCCAGGCTTCGCACGAACGTGGCTGGATCGGCTCGAGCGAGACCGGCGGCGTCGGGATCGCCTTGACGTCGCCGGACCAGATCCGAAGCGGTCGCCACGCGGCGAGCAGTGCCGCCGGATCGTGACGGCGTGCCGCGGCCTCGTCGAGGATCCAGTGGTGCGCGATGCGCGAGGGACCCGTCTCGTGCTCGACCGGGCTTGTCGAGGAGAGGATCGTGAAGACGCCTTCGACCGTCTCGAATCGCCGCAGGGCGATCGTCGGGCGGTCGTCGACGCCGACGCGATGGCCCGAGCAGGACACGGCGAGCCGCACGGCGCTCGCGGGCATGCCTGGCGATCGCACGACCGTGACGTAGCCAGGCCCTTCGCCGTCGACGCCGCCGCGGTCGCTCCACGCGTGCACGAGTTCGCCGATCACGCGGAGCCGCCCTGGTTCAAGGCGTGTGGCAGGGCTTCGCGCGGCAGTTCGACTCGGCAGTGCGGGCAGGCATGGCGTGCGCACGCGGTGCCGAGGGGATCGATCGCGCGGCCCGCGACATCGAAGCGGGTCGGCAGGAATCGAAGCGGCTCGCCGCCTCCGAGCACGGGATCCTCGGGCAGGCCGGGACTCTCGGCGATCGAACGCCGCGAGCTCGCCGCGAACTTCGCGTGGCAGGCAGGGCATCGGATCGACGGCCCGAACGTCTCAGCCTCGGGATCGGCCTCGTGCATCGGGAAGGGAGGTCTCCAACGCCGGCATCCGGCTCGCGTGCCCGCGACGCTTGCGCGGCGGCGGGAGCGCCCCGGCGCCGATGCGGTCCGCGTCGCGAGCGTACCCGTTCGACCGGGCCTTCGCGCCGGTTCCTCGCCAACGGGTTCACTCGCCCGGCACGAGCAGCATCCGCCGCTCCGGGTCGTCGGGGGTCGTCTCCTCGAAGACCGCCATCAGCGCGTCGGCGTGCCCGTCTCGCCACGCTTCGTGCAGGTCGCGGTAGTGCGGGCTCGACGGATCGCCCGATTGCCCGCCGGGGGTCTGAAGGATCGCGAGGTCCTCGCGGCCCGGGCTCACGACGAGCCGGGCGCTGGCCCCGAAGCCGGGCGTCGCCACGCGGATCGCATCGGGATGGCCCGGCTGCGGATGCGCCGGGATGTCGTAGCCGCGGGAGAGAAGCGGCATCGCGATCGAGACGGGATGACGCATGCGGATCTCGTTGCGCTCGCCCCACGTCGGGCAGCACTCCGGGCATGGCGGCGCGTCGTCGGCGCGGGCGGCGGGCGACGGTCCGCGCCCACGCTCCCGACCTCGCTCGGTTCCCGGCCGTCGGCCGCTTCGCGGCGCGTCGCGTTCGGGCGCGGCGACTTCGCCCGCGAGGCGCAGTTCCGGCGACGCGGCGGCCTCGCGGATCTGCGCAAGGAGGAAGTCGTCCCAGGTTCGATGGCGACGGGGCAGGAAGTGGTCCGGACGCGCCTCGAGCAGCCGAAGCCACGGCTCGTCGGAGACGACGCGGAACCGCTGCGACGGCGGCGCCTCGGCGCAACGGGCACTCGCCGCGGCGAGGATCGGGGCGAGCATCGACTCGATCACGCGGCGGCGCACCGCCTCGAGCACGACCGGCCCGCGCTCGAACTCGTCGGCGCGGCCGTTCCAGCCCTCGGCGATCTCGCGAAGCGCCGCGAGCGAGCCGGTCGCGTTCGTGGGAACCGTCTCGAGGACGAGATCGCGCCACGGCTCGAGCGACTCGACGGTCGTGTCGAGCTGGATCGCGAGCATCGACGGCTCGTCGAACCCGTCGGCCCCGTTGCCCCGCTCGAGCAGCGCGCGGATTCGATGGGCCCGCGTCGGCTCGGCCCACTGCGAGCCGAGCTGCGACGCCCAGGAGAGCGGCACCGGCCGTGCGTTGGCGGAGAAGAGGAAGCCGCTCGCCGGATCGGCGATCCGCGGGCGCCGCGACTCCTCGAGCGGGCCGATCCAGACGTCGCCGCCTTCGGCGAGCGATCGCGCGGTGCGGCCGTCGGCGCCCTCGCGATCGGGAAGGAAGCCCGTCACCACCCAGCCGATGCGGCCGGAGTCGTCGGCGACGAGGGCGTTCTGCGGGGCGTTTCGCCAACGCGCGAGCGTCGCCATCGCGTCGTCGATCGATCGCGCCGCGTGCAGGTCGAGGATCGCGAGATTCGTCGCGGCCGGATCGTCGATCGCGGCGCGAAGCACCAGCGGCCGCCCAAGCCGATCCTCGCCGAGCACCGGTCCCCAGCGGGTGGTGCGGAGGACGAGGTCCTGAGGCTTGCCGCCGCGCACCTCGAGGCGCTCGACCATCTCGCCGAAGGGCTCGGAGCCGCCCGGCACGAGATAGCGGCCATCGTCGCCGGGCTTGGTCTCGACGAGGATCCAGTCCTCGAAGTCGCCGGTGAGGTTCGTGAAGCCCCACGCGACTCGGCCGTTGCTGCCGATCACGACGCCCGGGAGGCCCGGCAGCGAGAGGCCGGTCAGTTCGCCGCCTGGCCACTCGAGCGAGAGGCGATACCAGATCGCGGGCATCGAGAGGGCCAGATGCGGATCGTTCGCGAGGATCGCGCGGCCGTCGGCGGTGAGGAGCCCCGAGACCGCGAAGGCGTTGCTGCCTGGAGTCGGCGCGCGGTCGACCTCGAAGTCGATCGAGGCGGCGAGATGCGGCCGCGGCGCTTCGGCCGACGCGCGGAGGTCGATGGCGTCGGGGCCGGGGATCGGCGCCGGGCGATCGACGCCATGCGATTCGAAGTCCTCGATGAGAAGCGCCTCGAACCGCGAGGTGGGGCAGAGCAGGAACTCGAACATCGCCTCGCCGAGACACTCCCGCCAGTCGTGCCAGCCCCGCTCGAGGTCGGCGCTCCTGGCAAGCATCGAGTGCATCGAGAGCGAGACGAGGACCGAGTCCTCGGGCAGCCATGGCGCGGGCGGCCACCCGAGCAGGGCGTACTCCGGCGGCGTGCGCATCGCCGCGATCGCGGCATTGACGCCGGATGCGTACTGCTCGAGCAGCATCCGCTCCTCGGCGGAGAGGTTCGCGAGGATCCGCTTGGCGAGCGCACGAACGCGGCGCGGCCGCGCCTCGAGGTCTCGGTCGACGACCGCGCTGCCGAGCAGCGCCGCGAGCTCGCCCGCGGCGTTTCGCCGCATGAGGTCCATCTGGAAGAAGCGGTCCCGGGCGTGGACGAAGCCCTCCGCGGCGAACGCATCGAGCCGACTCGCGGCTTCGACCGCGGGGATGCCGCGATCGTCGAAGGCGATCGTGACCGGCGCCTCGAGCGCGGGGATGGGCACGACGTTCGCGGCGGCGAGGAGGAGGTTCGCGAGGAGCATGGGGGAAAGAGAGGAGTAAGGAGAGAGGAGTAAGGAGGGAGGAGAAGCCTTCAGATGGCGCAGGCGAGACCTGCACCCATCGCCTCGACGCTCACCCCGCCGCCGCGGCCGCCTCGCGCGGGCCTGCCGCCGCGACGTCCTCGCCGGTCGGGCGCTGCACGATCCGCAGGCCGAAGCGCGGCGCCGTCGCGAGCAGGTGGTCGAAGATGTCCGCCTGGATCGACTCGTAGGCGTTCCAGTCGGTGGTCGCGGTGAAGCAGTAGACCTCGATCGGAAGCCCGTCGATCGTCGGATCGCGGTGCCGCACGAGGAGGGTCATGTCCTTGCGGACGTCTGCGCGGGCCTGCAGGTACCGCTCGATGTAGGCCCGGAAGGTGCCGAGGTTCGTGAGTCGCCGCTCCTGCGGCTCGAGCGGCGGAGAGGCGGCGGAGGCCTCGCGCTCGGCTTCGGCGTTGGCGGTGGCGATCTCGTCGATCTTTCCCCGCATGTACTCGGCGATCAGGCTCATCCGCGCGAGATCGATCGCCTCGTCGTCGCGGAGGAAGCGCACCGTCTGGACGTCCACGAGCAGCGATCGCTTGATGCGCCGCCCGCCCGACTCGGTCATGCCGCGCCAGTTGGTGAAGGCCTCGTCGATCAGCTTG
>JBMTTG010000180.1:0-6254 GCA_049449095.1 Phycisphaerales bacterium
TGACCGAACAGAAGAACGCCCTCGCCCAACTGTTTGCCGCGTGCTGGAAGGACGAGGCGTTGAAGGCTCGGTTCATGCGCGATCCCAAGGCGGTGCTGGCCGAGTACGACATGCCCGTTCCCGACGGCATCGACGTGAAGGTGGTGGAGAACGCCGACGACTGCGTGCACATCACGCTTCCGGCGCCGCCGGCCGGGCACGATGCGCTGTCGGACGACGAGTTGTCGAAGGCTGCTGGCGGTGCCGCCGGCGGAGGGTGCTGCGACTTCGACTCGCGGGCGCACTTCCTCAGTTATTGAGAGACGGCGGGGATGGCCTTCTCCCCTTGGGGAACAGGCCGGGACAATCTCATCGACGACCTTGGTCCGACCGCCGAGATTCTCTCGGCAACCCAGAAGGGAGGACGAGCCTGGTTTCTCCGACCTCCGGGACGGACTGCGGCGAATCCGGCGCGAACGCCGTGCTCGGCGAGTCAACCGCGCCTTGTGGGGGACCGGCCCGGTGCGACCCGTTCTGCGATGGCGACGTCAATGGCAACACGTGGGTCGATGCCGAAGACCTCGCTCGGCTGCTCGCCAACTGGGGGCCGTGCGATCCCGCGGAGCCGTGCTACGCCGACTTCAACGGAGATGGCGTCGACAACGCAGGGGATCTGGCACAGGTTCTCGGTGGTTGGGGGCGGTGCCCTGGATGGTGACTGCACAACGCCATCGTTCCGCGCTCGCAACGGCGCTGAGAGCCGCAACGCCCTGAGCCGCGCGTAGGACTTGCGCCACGCGGCGTCCGCCGCGCCGTTCACCGGATCGTCAGCAGCTTCATGCCCGGCGGGTCGTGCAGGATGCGCACCTCGTTGAACTTGAACTGGTCGCCCACCCGCGGGGTGAACCGCGCCCGCAGCACGCCGTCGCCGAGGTTGTCGAGGATGACGTCGCCGCCGAGGAAGCCGAAGCCCATGCGGTTCAAGGTGGCCATGAGATCGTTGCGGTGCTTCGCGCACCACTCCGCGAACGCCGCCGGCGAGCCGCCCCGGGCGGCGAACTCCTCGCGGGTGCGTTCGGCGAGCAGCGCCTCCCACAGCACGTCGTAGCGCTCGAAGCGCAGGCAGTTCATGGTGTTCGCGAGCACGTGCTCGGGGGTGATGCAGCGGATCTCGACGGTGCCGTCTTCCTGCTCCTGCCAGATCTCGATCGCCTCGCCGGCCTCCTCGGGCAGCTCGCCGCGGTCCTGCGCCTCGAGCTGCTCGCGAAGCTGCGGAAGCGGCGTCGAGACGAAGCGGATGATGCGGCCGTCGTCGGTGACGACCTCGTCGGGCAGGTCGGTCTCGGAGGCCATCTGGTGGAACTCCGGCCGGTAGCGGTACTCGATGACGTAGGACTGGCAGCCCGCGAGGAGCGCGATCGAGGCGGCCGAGGTCCAAGCGACGCTGGTGATCGCGCGGCGCGACGACGCGATCATCCCGAGCCTCGCCCGACCCGCCGCGCGGGAAGTCATGTCGCGCGGCCTCCGGTCGCGACCGCCCCGAAGGTCGCGGGCGCCTCGCGATCGCG
Source organism: Phycisphaerales bacterium (assembly GCA_049449095.1). Lineage (GTDB taxonomy): Bacteria > Planctomycetota > Phycisphaerae > Phycisphaerales > SM1A02 > VGXO01. Next base: position 1,548 of record JBMTTG010000180.1, read on the forward strand.
ACGCCAGGCGGCCCGCAAGGCGAACTCGCTGCGGGCCTCGGGGAAGTCCTCGCGGGCGTGCGTGCCGCGGCTCTCGCAGCGCCATCGTGCGGCGCGGGCGACGAGCGTCGCGGCGGCGATCTGGTTCTGCGTCTCCCAGCCCTCGGGATCGTCGAAGATCTTGTCGAGCGAGTAGCGGCTCCAGAAGTCGAGCATGTCGAGCAGGTCCTCGATGCGGCTGCCCGCGCGAAGCACGCCCGCGTTGTGCCACATCGCGCTGCGGAGGCTGCTTCGCACGTCGGCGAGGTCGAGTTCCGCACGGCGGCTCGTCGCGACGTCGGCGATGATCCGCTCGGGCACGACCGGCGGCTGCGAGATCGCGGCGAGGCCCGCGCGGCGCCCGAAGACGAGGCCTTCGAGCAGGCTGTTGCTCGCGAGGCGATTGGCGCCGTGCACGCCGCTCGCCGCCGCCTCGCCGCAGGCGAAGAGGCCCGGCAGGTCGCTGCGGCCGTCGAGATCGGTCCGCACGCCGCCGATCGTGTAGTGCGCCGCGGGCTGCACGGGAATGCGGTCGCTCGCCGGATCGAGGCCGAAGGAGCGGACGAGCCGGTCGAGGCCCGGGAAGCGCTCGGCGAATCGCGTGGCGCCGATCGGGCGCAGATCGAGCCAGACGTTCGAGTCGGAGGTGCGGCGAAGGGTCTGCGCGATCGTGCGGCTCACGATGTCCCGCGGCGCGAGTTCGCCCATCGGATGGGCGTCCTGCATGAAGCGGTGGCCCTCGCGGTCGACGAGCCACGCGCCCTCGCCGCGCACCGCTTCGCTGATGAGCGCTCGCGTCGCGCCCGCCACGTAGAGGACGGTCGGATGGAACTGCACGAACTCGAGGTCCGCGACCGACGCGCCCGCCCGCCAGGCCATCGCCACGCCGTCGCCGGTCGCCACGCGCGGATTGGTCGTCTCGCGGAAGACCTGGCCGACGCCGCCGCTCGCGAGGATCGTCGCCTTCGCCCAGATGAGCTGCAGCCCGTAGCGGGGGTGGTGGGTGATGGCGCCGAGCACGCGGCCGTCGCCGCGCTCGGAGGAGAGCAGGTCGATCGCGAAGCACTGCTCGAAGATCCGGATCGACGGCGAGGTCTTCGCCCGCGCCTCGAGCGTGCGGACGAGTTCGCGGCCGGTCGCGTCGCCGTCGGTGTGCACGATGCGTCGACGGCGGTGGCCGCCCTCGCGACCGAGTTCCACTTCGCCGGCGCTGTTGGCGTCGAGCCGCATGCCCCACTCGACGAGGCGCTCGACCTCGGCAGGGCCTTCCTCGGTGAGCAGCCTCACCGCCTCGGGATCGTTGAGCCCGCCCCCGGCCTCGACGGTGTCGGTGGCGTGCGCTTCGGGCGTGTCGTCGGGATCGACCGCCGCGGCGATCCCGCCCTGCGCCCACGCGGTGCTCGAGAGTTCGAGCGGCGCCTTGGCGAGCAGGATCACCTCGCCGTGCTCGCTCGCCGCGAGCGCCGCCCGCAGGCCCGCGACGCCGCCGCCGATCACCAGCACATCGGTGAAGATCTGCGGCAGCAGCGGCGAGCGGAACGGGATGAGGTATCGGCGGTCGACGAGCGGATCGCTCACGAGCGGGGCTCTCAGCGATCGCGGGAGGCGCCGGACTCGCGGCTGCCCACGCGATCGGAACGCATGTCGGGCATCCGTGCCGATGGGGCTTCGAGATCCATCACGAAGTCGGCGATGTAGATCTGGCTCGAGCGGTCTTCGCCGCGCTGTCCGGTCCAGAGCAGGAAGCGGCCGTCGGGGGAGAAGACCGGCAGCACGTCCGCGCCCTCGCCGAAGGTGACGCGGCGCTCGGCGGTGCCGTAGCGCTTCTGCGGCGGGTTCGCGTCGGAGAGGTCCGCGGCGTCGACGAGGAAGATCTCGTAGTTGCGATGGCCCGCGGCGCTCGAGGCGTAGACGAGATGCTTGCCGGCGGGATGCCAGTAGGGGGCCCAGTTCACGTCGTCGTTGTCGGTGACCTGATGCTCGGTCGCGACGCCGACGATGCGACCGCTCGCGTCGCGCTTCAGTTCGGCCACGAAGATCTGCAGCAGGTTGTTGCCGTGGCGATCGGAGCGATAGCAGATGCGTTCGCCATCGGGCGAGAAGAACGGCCCGCCGTCGTAGCCGGGCACCGCGACGATCGCGGTCTCCTCGCCGGTGGCGAGATCCTTGACGACGAGATCGCCCTGACCGCTCTCGAGCGAGCAGTAGAGAAGTTCCTTGCCATCGGCCGACCACGACCCCTCGGCGACGTACGCGGTTCCGTCGCCGGCGAGCGTCTTGAGCGTCTTCGCGGTGCCGTCGGCGGTGCGGAGATCCGCCTCGACGATGCGCATGCCCGGCGGGAACATCCAGCGATAGCGACCGCTGCCGCGCTGGTAGCCCGGGGGCGCGGACTCGGTCGGCGGGACGAGCGTCGAGCCGAAGAGGATGCGGTTCGGATCGATCGGATGGAACCAGCCGCAGGTGTTCGCGGAGCCTTCGGGGCTCACGCGGCGGATGTTCGCGAGGTGTGCAATGCGCCCGTCGCCGTCGACGACGAGGTCCGCGACGAACATCGCGTAGAAGTCCTCCGCGGTCTCGCCTTCGGCGGGCTTCTCGATCGCCTGGAAGACGAGCTTCGTCATGTCGGGCGAGAAGTACGCCTCGCCCGCCTTGGTGAAGCGGTCGGGAAAGGTCAGCTGGCGGATCTCGCGCAGGTTCGCGGCTTCGGCGGCCACATCGACCGGAGGTTCGGCGGGCGGAGCCGCCGGGGCGGGACGGCCGGGCTGCTGCAAGGCGATCGAGGTGGCGAGCGACAGAAGGATGGAAGTCGTCATGGCGGAAACAAGGTTCGGGAAGGGCCGCCGTCGAGATGGCCGGCGACGCCGCGAGATCCGAGCAAGAGACGAACGCGAAGCCACGTAGTCTACGAAGGCTCGCGATCGGGACACGATCCCCGATTGGCTCGGATTTCCCGGGTCCCCGAGCGCGGGGCGCGACGCGGGGGGGTGTTGTCGACCCCGCTCCCGGTACCGTCCTCGAATGCCCGAGGCCGAGGACTGGTCGCTGATTCGCGAGACGCCGACGCTGCTGGGCGTCGTGAAGCCCGCGGGCCTGCTCTCGGTGCCGGGACGCGGTCCTTCGAAGGCCGACTGCCTGATCGCCCGCGTGCAGCAGCGGTTCCCCGAGGCGCGGATCGTGCACCGGCTCGATCAGGCGACGTCGGGCGTGATGGTGCTCGCGCGAAGCGCCGAATCGCACCGTGCCCTCGGCTGGCAGTTCGAGCGCCGCGAGGTCTCGAAGCGCTACGTCGCCATCGTCGCGGGCCATGTCGAGCAGGCCGAGGGCGAGATCGACGCACCGCTGCGCAAGGCGCTCGCCGACGGACCGCGGCATGTCGTGGATCCGATCCACGGCAAGCCTGCGATCACGCGGTGGCAAGTCGTCGAGCGCACGACGCGCGGCGCGGGGCGCGAGGCGGCCGTGGCGCGGGGCCTGCGGCCCGAGTCGATCGTGGTGCCGGGTGTTGATGGCGAGCATCGAGTCACCCGACTCGATCTGGTTCCACGCACCGGTCGCAGCCATCAGTTGCGGGTGCATCTCGCGCATCTCGGCCATGCGGTGGTGGGCGACGAGTTCTATGCGTCGCCCGAGGTGCACGCCCTCGCGCCTCGACTGCTGCTGCACGCCGAGGAACTGATCGTGCAGGATCCCGGCGAGGCGGGCGTCGAGGTGCGGCTCGAATCGCCGGCGGGGTGGTAGGGCGGACGAGCCGCGGGTTCAAGCGGCGGCACCGCGAGCCGCCCGGTCCGGGCGTGGGCCCGGAGTTCCGCTGAGAAACGAGGCAAACTGGCGAAGTCGAGATCGGCCGGGCTTTCACGAAAGTTGGAGAAAGGGTCTTGGGTCGGGCGGGGTCGCTCGTCACACTCTGCCACCCTGCCCGCCGTGGCCGATGCCACAAGCGAGGCGAGAGTCCATCAGCGAGGAGAGACCAGATGCGTCGAGTTCTTGGAAGCGTGGCGTGCGGGAGTGGCGTGGCGATGGCCCTTGGCCTCGGCTCGTCGGCCTTGGCGGCGCCGATCACCTACACGGTTTCGACGAGCGCGGTCAGCGGTATGCTCGGCGGGTCCGCGATCTCCTTGGGCGACACGGTCACCGTGACCCTGGTGTGCGACACCACCAATGTGAACTTCTACGGGCCGCCACCGCCGAGTTCGCCGTTTGGGCACTACAACGTCGCGTCGGTGGGATCGGCCTCCGTTCAAGTGAATGGGGGCACGACCTACACCTTCGCGAATGCCATCACGATCTGGGGCACCGTGTACCCTGGCACGGGGCAAGGTCTTCGATGGGCGGAGGGCAACGCGAACACGAGCACCAACGGCTTCTCCTTCAATCCGGGTTCTGGCTATCCGGGCAGCTTGACGGCCTTGACGACTGACTATGCCTCCGGCGTTCAGACCGGGTTTTCGGCGTCGCCCAGCATGCAGACTTCGGCTTGGGCCTTGGTCGGCGGAGGGACCTTCTACCTCGACGGCATTTCATCGAGCTCGCCGGTGGCGGGGTCGTTCTCTTCGGTGACGAGTGCGGCCGTCCCCGGCGCTGGCCTTGCGGCGATCGGCGGCGTGGGGCTTGCGGGCCTCACGCGACGTCGGCGCGGCTGATCGAACATCGATGGTTCGAGACATGGACGAGCCGCGGGCGCGGGTG
>JBMTTG010000181.1:0-6249 GCA_049449095.1 Phycisphaerales bacterium
CCGGGCCACGTCACACGCCGATCGCTCGCTTCGCTCGGCGGGCGGTCACATGGACTTGATGGACTCGATGGACGGAATGGACCCGGAAGGCGAAGCGCTGCACCGGCTGCGGGAGGCTTCACCGAGGTTCGTCTCCTCTTCTCCTCACTCCTCTCGCCTTTCTCGCTCGGGCGAAGCGCTGCACCTGATGCGGGAGGCTTGACCCGGTCCGTCTGCTCTCTCCTCTCTCCTCACTCCTCTCGCCTTTCTCCTCTCGCCCGTCTCCTCTTCTCCTCCTCTACTCTTCTCCTCCTCTCATCACCCCAACTCCTCTTCCGCCAGCATCCTGAAGCCCTTCCGCCGCAGGATCTGCCCCGCGAGGGTGTGATCGTCGACCGCGAGCGCCACGGCGCCCTCGACCTTCGGTGAAGGCAGGATCGGATACGCGAAGCGGATGTTGAGTTCGGCGCCGAGGAGATAGAGGCACAGCGCGGTGAGGGTCTTCTTCTCGTCGATCTCGACCACGAGCAGATCGAGTTCGGAGAAGCTGAACTGCTTCCGACGCAGCAGCTGACGCGCCGCGTCGGCGTTGTCGCAGATCAGCCGCACCACCGCATGGTCGGAGCTGTCGAAGACCGAGATCGCCCGCACGTGCACGACCTCGCTCTCCTCGAAGGCCTGCAGCAGTTCGAGAAGCTTTCCGACCTTGTTGTCGAGGAAGACGCCGAACTGGCGGACCGTGGGGGCCGCGTAGCCGTGCTCGGTCAGAGGAGGAACAGCCTGGGACATCGGCGTGCGGGGTTCCGGCGAGGGCTCGATTCGCGGCGAATGCCGCGGAAGAACGGCGAAGTATATCGGCGGCGCCGGGGTCTCCCGACCGGATCGAGACTCGATCAGCTCGCCACCACCGGCTCGGTCACGCGTCCCTCGGGGCCGAGGAACTCCACCTCGTCGAGCCGAGGCACCAGCCCCGCCTCCGCCGCCTCGCCGAGCAGCCGCGCGACGGCGCGTCGTCCGACGTCGCCGTAGTCGAGCGTCCATCGGTTGACGTAGAGCCCGACGAACTCGTCGGCGAGCTCCGCCTCGAGGCCCCGGGCAAAGCCGAGCGCCCGTCGGATCGACTCCTCGCGATGCTCCATCGCGTGCTCGACGCTTCGCCGCAGCAGTCCCGACAGCTCTGCCGCGCCGAGGTCCCCCAGTTCCTCCGCGAGCGAGCGCGATACCGCGTTGGCCCCGAGCGGCAACGGCAGGCCCGTGCGATCCCGCCACCACGCCCCGAGATCGACGAGCAGTTCGAGCCCGTGCCGCGCGAACGTGAGCTGCCCCTCGTGGATCACCACCCCCGCATCCACCTCGCCCGCGGCGACCGCCTGCTCGATCCGGTCGAACTCGATCTCGACCGGCGTGAACCGATCGGGGCCGAGCAGCAGGCTCGAGGTCGTGAAGGCGGTGGTGCGGCGCCCCGGGATCGCGATCCTCGCGCCGACGAGCGAGTCGAGATCGCGCCCCGGCTTCGCCACAAGCTTCGGGCCGTAGCCCTCGCCGACGCTGCTGCCGCAGGCGGTGAGCAGGTAGCGGTCGGCGACCCGCGGATACGCCGCGCAGGAGAGCGCCGTGATCTCGAGCCGATCCGCGGGCGCCGCCTCCTCGGCGCGGCGATTGAGGCTCTCGATGTCGAGCGGCACGCATTCGAACCGGAACCGCGGGTCGGCGACGCGCGGCGACTCGCCCTCGGCCTCCTCGAGCGGCCACCACATGAAGGCGTCGTCGGGATCGGGGCTGTGGCCGAGCCGCAAGGTCCGCGGCGTCGAACGGAGATCGCTCATCGCAGCGCCGCCGGCTGGAGGAAGGGATTGCGCCGTCGCTCGGCGGCGAGCGTCGTCGCGGGGCCGTGCCCGGGCAGCAGCGCCGTCGAGTCGGGCAGTTCCTCGAGGATCCTCGCCAGCGAACCTCGCATCGCCTCGGGGTCGGAGGTCGGAAAATCGGTGCGGCCGATGCTGCCGGCGAAGACCAGGTCCCCGACGATCGCCACGTCGTGGGCGTCGTCGACGAGGCAGACCGACCCCGGGCTGTGCCCCGGGGTGTGCATCACCCGCCAGCGGCTCTCGCCGAGCGACAGGGTCGATCCCTCGGCGAGCGTGTGATCCGGCGACCGGCACACGATCGGGGTTCCGAGGAACACCGAGAGGTTGAGCATCGGCTCCTCGCAGAACGCCTCTTCCGCGGCATGCAGATGGATCGGCAGCCGCCCGAACGCCCGCTCCACCTCGTCGACGCCGCCGATGTGGTCGTAGTGGGCGTGCGTGAGGACGATCGCCCGCGGCTCGAGTCCTTCCCGCCGCACCGTCTCGACGAGCGAGGACGGATCGACGCCGGGGTCGACGATCCAACAGCCCTTCGGATCGCCCGCGGCGCCGCTGACGAGATAGGCGTTGGTCTCGGTCTCGCCGAGGGGAAAGGCGCGGATCCGCGGTGCGGAGGACTCGGCGTGTTGGGGCTCGCTCATGATCGGGCTCGGGCGTGGGGATCTCGGCAGCCGCGCGGAACGCCTCGGCTTCGGCAGGCCGCCGCGCCGCGAGCGATCCGACCGCTCGCAGGCAGATCGGTAGAGTACGGCAAGGTCGGGCGCGACGAGGCGCCCGCATCGGTGCGGCCACGAGCGGAACCGCATGATCGATCGCAGGAAGGCGACCAGCGAGGCATCCGAGAGCGCCGGCGGAGCGCGACGATCGCGCCGTCAGGCGGCCTTCGCGTGGCTCGCCCTGCTCACGCCACTCGCCGGCTGCGACTCCCTCCAGTCCGACGTCGACTCGTTCTTCTCCGACCTCAGTCCGCCGACGCCCGCACAGGCCGCCGCGTGGGCGAGCGATCTCAACGATCCCGAGAACCAGCGACGCGGCCTGTCGCTGCTGTCCAACGCGCCCTGGGGAGGCGACGAGCCCTACGTTCGGCTCTATCGCCTCTACGTCGACGAGCCGACGGATCCGCTCGTCAAGGCGACCGCGGTGCAGGCGCTCGGACGATGGGGCGATTCGAAGGACGCCGCGAAGATCGCGGACTTCCTCGCGAGCCCCGCGTCGCTGGTTCGCCTCTCCGCGGCGAAGGCGCTGCAAAGGCTGCACGATCCCGCCGTCACGGATCGGATCTGGATCCGCCTCGTCGACGAGAACGAGGACGCCCTCGTGCGGGTCGAACTCGCCATCGCCCTCGCGCAGTATCCAGGCGATCGATCCTTCCAGGCCCTCTGCCTCGCCCTCGATGCGCGGGAACTCGTCGTCAACCTCGCCGCGGCGGACAGCCTCCGGATCCTGACCGGGCAGGACTTCGGCCTCGATCGCCGCACCTGGCTCGCGTGGTACGCCTCGACCGCGAAGCCCTTCGCGTCGGAAGAGGTCTTCCTCTATCCGACCTTCACGCGGAAGATCACCTTCCTCGACCGGCTCGCGTTCTGGAAGTCCTACGTCTTCGAGACCCCGGCGCCGCCGCGCGGCATGGACGAGAACGAACTCGAGTCGACCTACAGCCCCGAACCGTTCGGCAACATCGGCGAAGGCCCGTGAAGGCCGTCGTGATCGCCGCCGGCTCGGCGGAAGCGTCGATCGCCGCGAGCGCCGCGCCGTCGCCGGCGCCGAACGAGTCGCTCGTGCGGGTGCGCCGCGTGCTGCTCGCCGCCGAGGACCACCTCGACTTTGCGCGCCGCCGTGGGTTCACCGGCGTGCCTGGCTCGCTCTTCGGCGGGGTCGTCGAGCAGTCCGGCGCTCGTGGCCCTGCGGTCGGCGCGCGGGTGGTCGCCGAGGCCGCGGTGCCGTGCGGAACCTGCGCCGCCTGCCGAAGCGGGCTGTCGCCGGCCTGCCCGGACCGCACGATCGCCGGCCTGCTCGGCCGTGACGGAGCCTTGGCGGAACTTGTCGCGATGCCTTCGGCGCAGCTGGTCGAACTGCCCGAGGCGGTCGACGACGATCGGGCGGTGTTCGCCCCGCTGCTCGGCACCGGCCTGCTCCTCGACCGCCGGCTCGGCCTCGGCGAAGCGGCGTTCATCACCGTCATCGGACGAGGCGTCGCGCCGCTCGCCGCGACGCTCGCGCTCCGCGTTCGGCATCCGCGGGCAAGGCTTCTCTCCGACGATCCGCAGACCGCCGCGGCCGCCGAGCGGCTGTCGCTCGCGCATCGCCCGATCGGCGACGCGGGACGCCGCCGCGATCAGGACGCCGTGGTCGACTTCGACGCGACCCCTCGCACGATCGAGACCGCGATCGGCATGGTCCGCCCGCGCGGGCAGATCGCCGTGGCGGGGAACGGCTGGGAGTCGATCGACGCGTCGCTGCTGCGATCGCTCCGCCACGTCGAGGCCTCGCTCCACGGCGTCGGTCGCGGGCTGGCCGCCGACGGCCTGCCGCTGCTCGCCCGCCGCTCGATCGATCCCCTGCCGCTCCTGGCTCGACGGGTCGGGCTCGAGGAGGCCGCGTCGTGGCTTGGCGGAGGATCGCCATCGGATCTCGACGGGACGCTCGCGACGATCGGCAGCGAGCCGCGAGCCGGCGGAAACCCCTCGTAGAATCGCCCGCTTGTCCACCGACGAGACGAGCCGCGAGACGGTCGAGGATTCCGCCTCGGTGCCCGATGGCGAACTCGCCTCGCGGGCGCCGCTTCGAACCGACTTCGCGGCCGGCGCCGACGAGCCGCTCGATCCGTTGATGGTGCTCGAGGAGCAGGAGGCGGCGCCCGACGCCAAGGGGCAGATCCGCTCGGGGCGTCTCGCCGGCAAGTCGCTGCCCGCCGCGATCGCGATCCTCGCGGTGCCGGTGCTGCTGCAGCAGACGCTCACCGCGATCGTCGGCCTCGTCGACAAGATCATCTCCGGGAGCCTGCCCGAATCGATGGTCGCGCCGGCAATGGACGCGATCGGCATCGGCTCGTTCGTGGGTTGGTTCATCGCGATCGCGATGAGCGGCCTCGGGATCGGCGGGCAGGCGATCGTGGCGCGGGCGATGGGCGCCGGCGACCTGCCGCTCGCGGAACGAGCCGCAGGACAGGCCCTGTCGCTCGGATTCCTGTGGGGCTTCGTGGTCGGCCTCGCGATGGCGGCGACCGCCGCGCCGCTGGCGCGATCCTGCGGCCTCTCGCCCGACGCCACGGTCTACTGCGTGCAGTACGCCGAGATCCTCGCCCTCTCGATGCCGCTCTGCGGCGTGATGATGGTCGGCTCGATGGCGCTGCACGGCGCCGGCGACACCGTGAAGCCCTCGGTGATCGCGGTCGCGATCAACCTCGTCAACCTCGTCGCGTCGATCGCGCTCTCGGGCGTCGAGCTGCGGGTCCTCGGCGAGCGGCTGCCTGCATGGCTTCCCATCGATCCGGCCTCCTACGGCGTGATCGGCATCGCCGGCGGCACCGCGGTCGCCTACGCGGTCGGCGGCATCGCCACCGCGATCGTGCTGCTGCGCGGGGTCAAGGATCTCAAGGTGCGCCGGCACGCGCTCGTGCCCGAGCGCTCGATGGCGTGGCGAGTGGTCCGCATCGGCATCCCCAACTTCCTCGAGGGGATCGCGATGTGGAGCGTCAACTTCTTCGTGCTCGCCTTCATCGGCACGATCGCGATCGCGGAAGCCGTCGACGGCCTCCCGAAGGAGGGCCTCGTCGGCGCCCACACCATCGCGGTGCAGTGGGAGGCGTTCAGCTTCCTGCCGGGCTTCGCGATGGGCACCGCGGCGGGAGCGCTGGCGGGGCAGTACCTCGGTGCCGGCAATCCGCCGATGGCCCGCAGGGCGATCCTCGTCTGCACGATCGTGGGATGCACCTTCATGAGCCTCGTCGGCGGCGGCTTCATGTTCTTCGGCCGGCAGCTGACCGCGGTGATCAGCGACCAGCCGGTGCATCTCGAGGAGGTGCCCAAGCTCCTCTTCATCTGCGGGCTCGTCCAGGTCTTCTTCGCGCTGGTGATGGTGGTGCGGCAGGCGCTGCGGGGCGTCGGCGACACCAAGGCGGTCCTCGCGATCACGGTGCTCTCGAGCTACGGCATCCGCCTTCCGCTCGCGTGGCTCCTCGGCGTGCACCTCGGCTATGGACTGGCGGGAATCTGGATCGGCCTGTGCGGCGAGCTCGTCGTGCGAGGCTCCCTCTTCCTCGCTCGCTTCCTGCACGGCGGATGGATGAAGGTGCGGGTGTAGGCCCCCTACAGCGGCTGATGCGACGGCGTGCCGAGCGCCCGCGGATAGGCCTTCGGCGTCTCGCGGCTCTTCTCGACCACCACGATCGTGCCGGTCGGCGTGC
>JBMTTG010000182.1:0-6212 GCA_049449095.1 Phycisphaerales bacterium
GGTACTCGCGGTTGCGGGTCCGCGTCGCGTGGCCCCCGACGTCGAGGTAGCGGCCGCGGAGGGCCTCGATCGGCAGCGCCCGGTGGGCGTCGTGCTCGGCGTCGAGGTTGAGGCTCTCTGCGGTCGTGGGCTGCGTCATCACCTGCGTCATCACTGGGCCTCCTTCATCCGCGGCTCGTCCGCGGCGGGCACAGTGACGCTCAACCCGGCCTGAAGATCAAGGCATGCAGGGGGGTGGGGCGGCGAGATTCCGCGACGTCGTGCGTCGTCGAGCCTGCGGATCCCGCGGGCCAGGAGATCGCCGACCGCCCAATGAGGGCAGAGGCGGGCGGGGTCGGGCAGGGGATCGAGGTTCTGCTTGGGCATCGGGCCGAGGCCGGGGGCCTCTGCCCTTGTAGTTCCGCAGGCGGGGGGCGGGTGGTCCGGATCGGGGGCGGAATGCGCGGCGGATCGATCGGAAAGTCGGGCGGGGTTGACCCATGCGGCCTTCGCGGCGAGATGCCCGGCGGAGCCTCCGTTCCGGCTCGCTGAGCTCGCCTGCGCTTCGGCACTGCCCATCGAGGAAGAGATCGTTATACCATGCTCAAACTCTCATAACGGGTGGACCGATAAGAGCGACCCAGTCATCGGTTCGGGTTAACGCCGTTCTGAGATCGGAGCGGTCGAGGCGCTCGACAAAATCTCATCTGATTTTACAACCGCCACACCCAGAGCGAGATCGAAACGCCGTATAACATCGGCAAGCCGTCGATTGTCTCGACGCGGCAACATCAGAGGGGGGGACCTTTGCGGAGAACATGCGAAGAAAGGCTAGTCGCCGGCGGTGCCATCGCGGCACTGAGTTGGGCCGCAACCGGATTTGGTCAGCAAGCGCCGTATCGAGTGGTGGACATGGGCGTCGTCGTGCCAAACTCGCTTTCGAACGCCACGCTGCTCGACTTGTGGTACATCCAGAAGATCAACGGGCCTTACGCGGGCACGCTGGGGATCAACGAACACGGGGATGTCGTCGGAACCTACCTCACCGAGGAAGGAGTCGTTCGGCCGTTCGTCAACCCGCGTCGTTCGATCTATGTCGGCCTTACGGCCGGAACGAGGTACGACCTACTGACCTTGCTGAATGCAGACGAGGAGGACATCGGATATGCCCACGCGATCTCGTCGTCGGGCATGATAGTGGGCGGCCGCGGCGGCATCGCTGAGACGGACGACTGCCGAGCGCACAAGTTCCAACTCAACACCACCGGATCGACGAGCGTCACTGCCACCGCGCTTGACTCGACCAGCAGCGTCTGGAGCTGGAGCATGGCCCTTGATGTCGAGTCCGGCGGATCTGGACGGATCGTCGGTCTTGTGGGCGAAGAGGATTGCGTCTACTGGTGGCGTGCGGCGAGCTTCGGATCCACGCCGAGCCTGCTTCCCGCGACGCAGCCTGATGATTATGTCGATCCGATCACGTTCGATCCGGAGTTCTATGTCCAGTCACTCCGGTGGTACGCGACTGGCGTCGCAGTATCGACGAATCCGGTCGGACAGTTTGACTTTCCGACGGACGAGGAGGAGCCAGAGTGCGCGGGACAAGCCCAGTTCGAGCCGCTTCTCTGCTTCCCCGACTTCATCGCCGGTGCTGAGCTCGGGTCGTCGACGCTGCACCTTCGAGGTCCGGCGTCAATGTCGTATCCGGACGAGCGCCAGCGAACCGTGACCCGATCGGTGAGCGCCGAGGAGTACGCGGCGGGGTGCGCGGAGGTCGAGCAGGAGACCATCGAACCGCCCCCGCTCTGCGAGCGCATGCCGGTGTACTGGAAGCTTGGTTCAGGAGCGCCGTCGGTCGCACTCGAACTCCCTCGACCCAGCGGCTTCAATGACGTCCTCTGCGAAACCGTGAGTGTCGCACCCGGCGAGTGCCGACCTCGCCGGGCTGTTGGCTGGGTTCTCGAGTTTGACGACGAATTGGCCGTGATCTGGCAAGAGACATCGGCGGACGACTGGTGCGTTGAGTTCTTAGATGATCTGGTTCTCCCATCGGTCTTCTCAGATTCGAGCGGATATCCGGCCCGCCATATCCGCCAGGCCTTCGACATCAACGAGCACGGCCACATCGCGGCGCTCGCCGACGGGCCGGACGGCATCCACGCCGTGTTGCTGACGCATCGCTCTGACATCAATGCCGATGCGGTCGTCGACTCGTACGATTACTCTATTCTCCTCGGCGATTGGGGCTGCACGACCTCCCCGCCCAGCTACTGCAAGTCTGACGTCGATGCGGACGGGGACGTCGCCGGCGGCGACCTCGTCATCGTCTTCAACGACATGTTCCCGTCGCAGAATTCCGGCGACATCGACCTGATCTGCGAAGTGCCGGGCTGCAACGCGACCGGTGTTCCGGAGGAGGAATCATTCTTCGGTGGCGAACAATCGATCTCGGGTGTCGCCTATGCGGCGCTCGCGGCTGCGGGATTCTCGTCGGTCGGGGAGTTCAAAGTCTGGTTCGACCAAGCGTCGTCCGAGGAGAAGCTCGGGCTCGGGATGGTCATGTACTCGCACACAGTCAGTTTCACGGGAGGTGAGTGATGCTTCGAGTTTCACACGTGATGGCAGCCAGCATTGTGTCGCTGGCGTCCTTTGGGGTTGCAGACGCCGGAATCGTCACCTACCTAGATGACGTCTCAGTCTGGTCGGATGCCGCCGGGAGCACTACGATCGTCGACTTCGTGCCCTCAGACGGCGTTCCGCAGGTGGTCTCGGGACTGTTCTACAAGGACCTTGGCATAACGCTCTCTTGGAAGTGGTCGAATGCGCCGAAGGATTGGTACCTGAACGTTAGTCCGTTCGCAATGGACGGATTTCAGGGGCACCTCGCCTACTACCCAAGCGACGTACAAAGCGCGATCAACTTCGACAGCCCGATTCAGGCATTCGCGATGGACAAGTTTGTCGCCACGACCGCGACAGTGCAGTTCTATCTCAGCGGATCACTAATCGAGTCAAGCAGCATCTCGGTGCCCGGCTTGGGTTCTTTGCACTTCTTCGGCTGGAAGACTGACTTCCAGTTCGATCGGGTCGTTCTGAGTTCAGGACCGCAAGGCGTCGCTGATAACATCTACTTCAGCACTATTCCGGCTCCGGGCGGAGCGGTGCTGATTGGGCTCGCAGGACTTTTCGGCGGGTCGCGCGGGCGACGAAGGCCGTAACGGCCTGCGTCCTCCAGCGTGCGTTCTCGCATCTCCCGAGCACGCCACAACCCTTGACCGATTCGCTCTCATCGGTCCACCCGTCATGAGGGTCGCGGCAGCTTGACGAGCCATTCCTCTCCTCGCGGTGCCACAGTGCAAGTTGTCGAGAACTCCGCCGGGGTCCTCTTGCCCAGGGCTGACGTCGCTCGCTTGCCCTTCCCGCCCGTTTATCCCTCGCGCGACACCTCCCGCTCCGCGGTTATGAATCCGCCTGCATTTTCACCATCCGAACCGTTCACCAGAGACTTTCCGGCGGCCGAGACCTCGGATGCGGCGCGAGACTCATGAACGCCGGTGTCGCGCTGGTCGGCTCGCGGGGGAGTTGCGTCGCTCTCCTGGCCCACGTCGAGAGACCGTCGCGTTCGCAACCCCTTGCGGCGAAAGCCCCTTCGTGCGGGCCGGAACGCGAACGCCCCGGCGCTGGGCCGGGGCGTTCATCGTGGACCGTTCGGCACGCCGGATTCGGGCGTGCCTCGAGAAGTAGCGGGGGCAGGATTTGAACCTGCGACCTCCGGGTTATGAGCCCGACGAGCTACCAGGCTGCTCTACCCCGCAATCAGGATCGCGAAGACTAGGAAGGTGCGTGCGGCTCGTCAAGAGGTCGAGAGGGTTCGGGGCGAGTTCTGCGAGGCGTTGGAACGCTCGTTCCCGCGGTCGCGGCGAGGCGATCGTTCCCCGAAGTCACAGACCCTTCGACGCCATGAAGCGGATCAGGTCGACGCACCGCGACGCGTAGCCGAACTCGTTGTCGTACCACGAGACGATCTTGAAGAAGCGGTCGTTGAGGGCGATGCCGGCGCCGGCGTCGTAGATCGAGCTGCGGGAGTCGCTCATGAAGTCGCTCGAGACGACCTCCTCCTCGGTGTAGCCGAGCACGCCCTTCATCGGCCCCTCCGACGCGGCCTTCATGAGGCCGTTGATCTCCTCCATCGAGGTCGATCGCTTCGGGCGGAAGGTGAGGTCGACGCACGAGACGTTCGCGACCGGCACGCGGAAGGACATGCCGGTGAGGCGGCCCTTCGTCTCGGGCAGGCAGAGGGCGACCGCCTTCGCGGCGCCGGTCGAGGCGGGGATGAGGTTCTGGTAGCCGTTGCGGCCGCCGCGCCAGTCCTTCTTGCTCGGGCCGTCCTGCGTGGGCTGCGTCGCGGTCACCGCATGGACCGTCGTCATCAGGCCCTCCTCGAGGCCGACCGAATCGAGCAGCACCTTGGCGACCGGAGCAAGGCAGTTCGTCGTGCACGAGGCGTTCGAGACGACCTTGTGGATCGCCGGGTCGTACTCCTCGTGGTTCACCCGGTAGACGAAGGTCGGCACGCTCTCGGGGGTCTTGGTCGGGGCGGAGATCACCACCCGCTTCGCACCTGCGGCGAGATGCTTCGAGGCGTCCTCGCCCGCGGTGAAGAGACCGGTCGCCTCGAGCACGAGGTCGCAGCCGAGTTCCTTCCACGGCAGCTGCGCGGGATCCTTGATCGCCGAGCACTTCGTGCGCACGCCCTCGCACACGAGCGTGTCGCCATCGACGTGCAGCGGACGCGAGAAGCGGCCGTGGCAGGTGTCGTGGCGGACGAGGTAGCCGAGGTTGTCCGAGGGCACGAGGTCGTTCACGCCCACGAACTCGATGCCGCCCTGTTCCATGCCGATGCGGTAGACGAGGCGACCGATGCGACCGAAGCCGTTGATGCCGACGCGAATGGCCATGGGGGGCGTGCTCCTCGAACGGAACGGGACGGGGCGGAAGGCCGGGCGATCCCGGCCGGAAGGGGTCAAAAGGTAGCAGGTCGGGGACGGGATCGGACGGAACTCGGGCCTACCGCCGCGCCTTCGCGTCCCGCTCCCGGTACTTGCGGGCCTCGCCCCGCATGACCCACTCCTGCATGAACGGGAACGCGGTGAACGCCGCCGCGGTCAGGCGAACGATGTGGCTCGTCCAGACCTCCGGATGCGGGCGACGCAGGCAGCGGACGACCGCCTTGCCGATCCGCTCGGGCTTCTGGATGAAGAGGGCCGGCACGTGCGGCGGCACGCCGTTGCGGAGGTGGTCCCGATCGTCGCCCGCCGCGACCTCGAAGAACTCGGTGGTCGTCGTCACCGGATGCACGGTCGAGACCTCGATGCCGTGGTGCGAGAGCTCCGACCGCATCGCCCGGGCGACCATCGCCTGCGCCGCCTTGCTCGCCGAGTACGCGCCGTGCCGCGGAAGGGTGAACTTCGCGACGCAGCTCGAGCACATCAGCAGATGCCCCGGCTTCTCCTGCGCCAGGAGGCGGTTCGCCGCCTGCTGCAGGAGGTCGGCGCCCGAGAAGAAGTTCACCTCGAACATGCGGCGCATCTCGTCGATCGGCGTCGCGAGGACGTCGCGCTCGAGGCCGTAGCCGGCGTTCGCGAAGACCGCATGGAAGCCGCCGAAGGCCCGCTCCGCCGCGTCGAGCATGAGCGCACTCGAGGCCGGATCGGCGATGTCGCAGGCGACGAGCTCCGCGCGGCGGCCAAGCGCCGCGATGCGCTCGGCGACCGCCTCGAGCCGGTCGCGCCGCCGCGCCGCGAGCACCACGTCCATGCCGGCGCGGGCGCACTCGATGGCGGTGGCGGCGCCGATGCCGGAGGAGCCGCCGGTGATCACGATCGCCTTGTTCGCAAGATCGGGCATAGGGGGCGAGAGGGTAGTCGCGGCCCTTGGCGTCCGCGGCGGAGCGTTGCACGATCCCGGCATTTTGGCCGACGAATCGGAGAGGCGCCGCGGGGGAGCTAGCATCGCGAGGCGTTCGACGAGGAGATCTCTGATGGATTGGCGCGACCATATCGGCTCGGATCCGGCGATTTGCCACGGCAAGCCGTGCATCCGCGGCACCCGTATCCCGGTCTCGGTCGTGCTGGCGAACCTTGCCGACGGCATGAGCCCCGAGGCGATTCTGAAGGAGTATCCGACGCTCTCGGACACGGCGATTCGAGCGGCGCTCCTCTATGCGGCGGAACTCG